>JAZQYM010000028.1:0-56024 GCA_045633525.1 Alistipes sp.
TGAAGGTGTTAAACAAAGGTAGATTGCCACAGAATTGCACAGAAACTTGATTAGTATCAGCGCGGTTAGTGGTTGCAATTCTTCGCAATGACGACAAAATAAAGTAAAAAAAGAGCTGTCCCGAGGGACAGCTCAAATATTGCAATTCGAATCAATTATCGAGCAATAACTACTGAAGACTTAAGCATATTAGCATCGAAAGTCTTAGGAGCTACAGAAAGTGCAGAAGCTGCTGCAGCATTCTTAGTCCAAGTCATCTCACCTGTACGGTATACAGCTGGCCATGCCTCGATGAAGAAATATAGACCACCATCACCGCTAACACCGAATACATCGCAGAACTCACATACCAAATTTACTGGGTTACCAGCCTCATCCTGCATTGGAATCACGTTTGTGCTTGTTGCAGCAGCAGCCGACTCATCCAAAGTTACAATAGCTGAAGGGAAACCATCGATTGATGGGCCGAACTTTCCATCAGGGTAAGTATACCAACCAACCCAATAGTTATATATTGAACCGTCTGAGTTTGTGCCAAGGTAAACACCAGAGAAGATATACAACTCATTATCAATAACCTCACCTAATGTTACAAGATTCTGCTCTGCACCCAATACGCTAAGACCATCGATCACTACTAAATTAGGATTATCAGCGCTATTGGTTACAGTTACAGTGAATGTATCCGCCTTGTCAAATTCAGTAATATTCACATACTCATCCACAGAGTATGCCTTAGTTGAGTTAACAGTCCATGAACCCATCCACTTCTGAACAGCCTCGCTTGGCTCTGCTACTGCAGTAGTAATCTGGTCCTTTACCAAGAACTTCACACCCTTGTCGTTAGTTACATATACAAAGAAGTCGTATGTTACACCACCACTAAGATCACCACAAGTAAACTTAGCACCCTCTGGAGTGTTGATTACTGCCAAAGACTCAGCATCCATAGTACCAGTAAGCTCATCGATAATCTGAGCATCTGTAGCCTCAGCAAGATATGTTGCATCGAAAACACCATAGAATAGCTCAGTTACACCTGTACCCTGCCAGTGAATATCAACAGCATTGTATGGAGCAATACCCTTCTCCTCGTTTACCTCAGCAAGAGAAAGAGTCTGAGTAAACCAGTTGATTGAAGAAACACCAGCAATCTCGATCTCAACAACAGCTGAGTAGCCAGAATCCTTAATAGTACCATCACCGATAGCCTTTACACGTGGCTTGTATGTACCAGCGTTAAGATTAGAGAATGTGTAAGTAGTCTCAGCTGTCTTAGGCTGATTGTTCTTGTCAAGGTAAACCAAGTACTCCTTAGCACCTGCAACAGCCTCCCAAGAGATAGTGAAGAAATCATCACCAGTCTCTGTAACAGTTACAACAGGCGCATCAAGCTGTGTCTTGTCGCTTGGCTGAGGAGCTGGAGTCTCAGCAGGCTCATCACCACCACAAGCAGCAAATGAGAACATAACAGCAAAAGCTGCCATCATAGAAAATAACTTTTTCATTGCTTTTGAATTTTAAATGTTTATAAATGTGTAAAGTTTTGTTTATCAACCATCAACGCCCGACCGAACGCGCCAAACAACCACACCTATCGGGCGACAAAAACCACCATACAGAGCCAATAACTCAACATAGCATACGCAAAGTTAGTAAAAATTTCCAAATACTGCGCAATAATGACAAAAAAAATTATAAAAGGTTTGGCATCTGCGACGCATATTAAACTGAAAAGTGAAAGGTGAACTTTGCGATTAAGGCGAGAGCAGAACAAGTTTACTTGTTTTGCCGAGCCGTAGCAAAGTCGAGGCATTACGAAGTTTTGCCTCAAAGGTGTGGTGTCTGCGACTTTTTATTAAGGAGATTAAGGAAGTTAGGGAAATGGTATCACGCGAAACACTAAACTCTCTAAACTCCTTAAACTCCTTAAACTCCTTAAACTCACTAAGGAAATTAAGGAATTTAGGGAGATTAGGGAATTTAGGGAAATGGTATCACGCAAAACACTAAACTCACTAAATTCTCTAAATTCACTAAATTCCCTTCTCACCTTTCACTTTTCAGTTTTCACTTTATTTCTTGTCAGAAGGGGTCAGATTTGGCTCTGACACGAAAACTGGCGGATGGGACATACTAAGCGTATTTCCCATTCGCCAGTTTGACTGAAGAGTCGAAGATGACCCCTTATCACAAGAAATTAATGGACGAAGTGCTCCAACGACTTCATAATATTACGCGAGTGAAGAACAATAGTCTTAGTCTCGGTAAGGATGTTGAAGAAGAGCATATTCGCAGATGATGAGCCACCGGTGTCGCGGAGACGGCGGAGCTGATTCTGCATTACCTCGTCGATAAGGTCGAACATCTCGTCACGCTTATTAAGAACACTATCCATCTGCTCGAAAGAGCGTGTGCGAAGCATATTGTTAATCTCGCCGAAGATCTCCTCTACACGGTCGTTGATACGCTTAAGATCGAAGACCTGCTCCTTCGATAGACCAGTGTGGTTGTTATCCACGTGCTTGTAGCAAGGGCGTGTGATATGGAGTAGCGCCTTGCTGGTCTCTGAGATATAGTCGACAACCTGAACGTAGTAGTGACCAGTATTCACATCGCTATCCTCGAGGTTACGAAGAAGTGGTAGAAGCTCGTACTTCTGCTGGCGTGTAGAGTGGTAGAAATCCTCAGCCTCACGCACCATATCGCGAAGAACCTTACGATTCTCCTTAAACACCGCCACAATAGTACGGTCATATATCATCGTCACCTTCTCCATAGATGAACATACGTGCTCGGTATAGTCGATAAGCGCCTCCTCAGGGCTACGCTTAAGGGCATCACCAATCTTTGCCACGGCAGACTCCCCCTGCTCCTCCTCTTCCTCCTTCTTAGAGAAGTTGCTCTTTATAATAAGGAATAGACAGATAGCTGTGACTGCAATAATAGCAATCTTACCACCATATACAAGGACGAGGGTTACTGCAAGGGCGATTAGGAAACCACCCAAGGCGGTGATAAACCAACCCATAATAACCGTCGTTACACCCGTAATACGGTATACGGCGCTCTCACGACCCCAAGCGCGGTCGGCAAGAGATGAACCCATAGAGACCATAAACACTACGTAGGTTGTAGAGAGAGGCAACTTAAGTTGTGTACCTATAGATATAAGGATAGCCGCAGCAGTAAGGTTTACCGTAGCACGGATAAGGTCATAGTTAGCATCGCCACGCTCCTCCTCTGGAAGCGAATCAAAGCGCTCGTTAATCCAACGAAGCATAGGCTTTGGTGTGATAGAGGTGAGGAAGTTGTTGAAACGGATTGCACCACGCACGATACCTCGCGATGCCACTGTAGCCTCGCTATTTGTAGGCACCTCCTCACTCTGTGACGATAGCTTACGCTCGGTCTCGATAACACGCATCGCCTTCTTAGATGTGAAGAGCGTAATAACCATTACAAGGCCCGCAGCACACATAATCCAGAAGTTCGCCTGAGTAGAACCTGTCAAGGCTCCCATAGAGGTAGGCAATGACTCCGAAGCGTGAGCAATAACATAAGAGTCGTAACCCGCGTATGGCACACCGATAAAGTTCACAAGGTCGTTACCCGCAAATGCCAATGCCAACGAGAATGTACCTGCAAGAATTGATACACGCAAAATATTCACGTTAAAACGCTGCAATATCCACAATAGCGCCGAGCTACCAACCCATAGAAGCAGCAACGACAAACTTGTATTTTCGTCTACAAAAATCTTTATCGCATCAGGAATAAGAGTTGTACTCTTCAAACCCTTGAATACGGTGAAATAGATAATACCCGCAAGGGTTATACCACACCACAAAGCACCGAAACGGCTGAAAATCTTATGGTAGCGGAACGAGAAGATAAGACGCGAAATATACATCAACATATGTCCCGTCAAGAATGCCAACACCACCGAAAGCAAGATACCCGATACGATACCGAGGGCTTTGCCAGAGTTGATATAATCGCCAAGCGAGGCATCTGTAGTGCCACCCCATATATTATATAGTGCAAGCGCCATTGCCGAGCCGAGCAAACCAAATACCAACGACACGGTGGTAGAGGTAGGTAGACCGAGCGAGTTGTAGATATCGAGGAGAATGATATTCGAGAGCATCATACCCAAGAATAGAATCATAATCTCGCTGTAACTGAACATAGCCGGATAGAAGACACCACTACGCGCCACTTCCATCATACCACTCGAGGTCATAACACCGACCATCACACCAATAGCCGCAATGGTTAGGATAACATTTTTCTTAGCTGCCTTAGAACCAAAGGCGGAATTGAGGAAGTTCACAGCATCGTTAGAGACTCCCACAACAATACCCATAACCGCGAGAAGCGCGAGGGTAATGACTATAAATAAATCCATAAAACTGAAATTTTGCCCGACAAAGATAAAATTTAGTTGTTACAAAATTGTTACAAATTCATAAAAATTTTCGATAAACAGCGATATTTTGCAAATATATGCAATGGATAGCTATTTTATGGCGTTGTATTTGCATAGTTTGTAAAATTTTGCTACATTTGTAGGTCAAGGATATATGGAGCTATGGCAAAGTATAGAATAATGGTTGTGGACGACGAGGAGTCGTTGTGTGAGATTCTTAAGTTCAACCTCGAAAAGGAGGGGTATGAGGTGCTTACCGCAAATAGCGCAGAGGAGGAACTTACGCTCAACTTACGCGGGTTGGACCTTATGATACTCGATGTGATGATGGGAGAGCTTAGCGGCTTCAACCTCGCAGCAATACTGCGTAAGAGACCCGAGACTGAGACCCTGCCGATAATTTTCTGCTCGGCACTCGATGGCGAAAGCGACAAGATCAAGGGACTCGATATTGGTGCTGACGACTATATCTCGAAGCCATTTTCGGTGGCGGAGGTTATGGCGCGTGTGCGTAGTGTGTTGCGACGCTCGACACACCGCTCAGAGGTGCACGAGGAGACTCAGGGGGAGAACACAATCAGCTTCGAGGGCTTGGTCGTGAACAACTCCAACAAGCGATGCACAGTGGATGGTGTAGAGATATCGCTTACGCGCAAGGAGTTTGATATCCTTGCTCTGTTGCTACAAAACCGCAATACGATACTCTCACGCGAGCAGATTATGAAGCGCGTGTGGAGCAATGAGGTAGTAGTCCTTGACCGCACTATAGATGTGAACATCACACGAATGCGCAAGAAATTAGGAAGTTACGGAAATCATATTACTACAAGAACTGGATATGGCTATGGATTTGAAGAGTAAAAAGGGTTTTAGCTACCGCGGTAGCATGTATCTTATTCTCACACTGCTTGTGGCATCGCTAATTGGCTGTGTCATCGCATATCGTCACTCACTGCTCTCGCATATCAAGGGCAACAACGCTGTGCAACTCGACGATGATATCTTCATTAGCATCATCTTTATCGCTGTGGCTACGGTGGCGATATCGCTATTCTTGGCAATACGCATCAACCGTAATATCAAGAACCTGGAGCGTCTTGCCTTAGCTATGGAGCGCGGCGAAGAGAAGGAGTCGATGCCAAAGTTTGCCAACGATGAGTTGGGCGATATCGCACGCCATATTATAGACCTCTATGGTCGTCTTAGCGAGGCTTCGGAGAGCATCAAGCGCGAGCACGACAAGGCTCTACACGAAGAGCAGGAGAAGTTGCGCATCAAGCGTCAGCTTACAAATAACATCAACCACGAGCTTAAGACCCCCGTGGCGGCTATTCAGGGCTACCTCGAGACTATGACAACGTCGAAGGATATAACCAACGAGGAGCGCGATGCCTTTATCGCGAAGAGCTACGCTCACTGCCAGCGCCTTACACAGCTCCTTACCGACGTGTCGACAATTACACGTATGGAAGATGGTAGCTCACGCATCGAACGCGAGAAGGTAGACCTACGCACAATCGTAAGCGAGATAGCTTCGGAGGTGGCACTGCTTCCAGACGACAAGCGTATGCGTATGAATATCGACCTGCCTACGCCTATGCCTGTATATGGTAATTCAACACTGCTTATGTCTATCATTAAGAACCTCACAGACAACGCTATAGCATACTCTGGAGGTCGCGATATCTATGTTAAGTGCTTGGGCGAAAGTAATGGTATGTACACCATTTCGTTTGCCGATAATGGCATCGGTATCGAGGATGACCATATCGAGTATATCTTCGAGCGCTTCTACCGCATCGACAAGGGTCGCTCACGCAAGCTCGGTGGCACAGGTCTCGGACTCTCGATTGTGAAGAACGGTGTTATCTTCCACGGCGGCAACATCGAGGTTAAGAATCGCAAGGTGGGCGGCTTGGAGTTTACATTTACCCTACCGATTGCTAAACATATCGGTTAGTCTGAAGAGAGGTTATTAAGGGTTAATCGAAACTGAAAGGTGAAAAGTGAAAACTCAAAAGTGTAGTGCGCTTCGCGCGAGATTAATTATTTAGAGACAGTAGGGACAGCAGGGACAGCAGAGAAATTTATTATCATTCTGATGATACTCTGTTTCGCTGTGGTCTCTTTCGTCTCTGTGGTCTCTGTGGTCTCAAAAAAAACCTTACCAAGCGCGAGACCCAAATTTCTTACGAGAAGGGGCACACGCAACCGATATTAGCACCACAACCGAATTTCTTGTCAGAAGGGCGCATCTAACATTAATTAGCCCCACGACCTAATTTCTCAGGAGAAGGCTGCAGATACAACGCTCGGCAAAAATCCCGACGATGGGCTGTACTTGAGGTACTGCTCATTGTCGGGACTTTTTGTTAGCGGCAGTAGATGTCTGCCTTATCGTGAGAAATTAATTAGGCCCAGAGGTTACGTGGGTAGGCACCAGACATAATAAGCTCCTCGATTTTAGCCATTAGCTGAGGCTTATCCTCCTTGTAGGTTACACCAAACCAGTTAGATGTAGTTGGGATAACACGCATAGTGGCTGTGCCATCGTTGATAACCTTATTAACCATAAGTGGAATGAAGAACTCCGACTTTAGGTTCTCGATATTGGCTGCAAGAAACTCCTTGAAGAATGCCTTAGAGTGGCGGAAATAGTCAGGGGTGAAACCAAAGAGGTTCATTGATACTGGAGTATTCTCCGCAAGAGGCTCGTCAGCGCCACCATCGTGGAAGAGGATAGTGCCGTTAACGCGCTCAATCTGAGTGCGCTCGACCATACCTGTAAGGTTGCCATTCTCGTCTACGGTGCAGACACCACGCGATACGGTACCATTCTCCGATAGGGTCTTAGATACCTCGTAGCCAACCATGCAATACTTGCCCTCAGAGCCCTCGAGTGTAGTGAGGTAAGAGCTGATAGCGGCATACGCCTCACGACCGTAGAAGTCATCAGCGTTGATAACAGCGAATGGCTCGTTGATAACATCGGCAGCCATCATCACAGCATGGTTAGTACCCCAAGGCTTTACGCGCTCGGCAGGAAGTGTGAAGCCCTCAGGAAGGTAGTCCAACTCCTGGAACACATACTCCACAGCAATCTTACCACCGAAACGCTCGGCGTTGAAGACCTCTTTAAAATCTGCCTCAAATGAGTGACGGATAACAAATACCACCTTACCGAAACCTGCGCGAATAGCATCATATACCGAGTAGTCAATAATAGCTTCACCGTTAGGACCTACGCCGTCCATCTGCTTAAGTGAGCCATAACGCGAGCCCATACCCGCAGCCAAAACTAAGAGTGTTGGTTTTACCATAATTCTATATTATTAATAATTATTTTGCACTTTTGGTGGGCGATATGCCCTATCGCTTCAAAATTTCGCATTGCAAAGGTAAAAAAGTTCTTGTAAAATACCAAGTATCCCACCAAATTCGTTATCTTTGCGCGATATATATATTTATATAGGTGAATATATGAGTGAGATTTGGAATAAACTAACAGATAAGCGACAGCTCGTGCTTAAGGAGCGCAACGGAAAGGAGACCTTCTGGAAGATAAACCTCTCCCCTCTGTCGCTATGGGCAGGCATTGTAGGTCTTGTTATGGCGATATTTGGTGTGTTGCTATTGCTAATGGCATACACCTCTATTCTCGATATCCTACCTTCGTATCGAACAAAGTCGGAGAAGCTCAACGAACAGCTCACCGAGCATATTATGCGTCTCGACCTTATGGAGCGCAATATGGCAGATATATTGGCATACAACGAGGCTGTGGCTACAATTATGGGTGGTAGCACACCTACCCTACACTCTACGGTCCTCACCGACACCATTCGCTACGACAAGTCGCGTATCCTACCTACACGCGCAGACTCGTTGCTACGCGATGCCTTGGAGCGCACAACGGGTGAGTACTCGCTATCGAACACCAAGCCTCTGCAGTCGGAGTCGGCACGCTTTAGCAATCCTATGCGTGGTAGCATCATCCGCAACTTCGATGCCCCAGAGTCGAGCTACGATATCGCTATTATGAGTCTTGATGGCGAAAGCTCTGTGATGAGCGTGGAGAGAGGTACGGTGCTCGCGGTGGAGGAGCAGGCAGATGCCTCGCTAAGCGTTATGATACAGCACGCCGAGGGCTATGTCTCAGTTTACAAGAATTTGGGAGAAACACTCGTACGCAAAGGTCAGACCGTGCAAAGTGGCGCTGTGATAGGTCGCATACGCACATTGGCAGGCGAGGGCATCGAGGAGAAGAATACCCTAACTTTTGAGTTGTGGCACAATGGCACAGCCGTAGACCCAGAGTTATACATCCTATTCTAACGTAGGCTTTTTGAATTATGAGTATCGAGAGATTGAGCATATTGGGATCTACAGGTTCTATCGGCACACAGACACTTGATATCGTGCGCCGTAACCCTGAGCGTTTTCGTGTGACCTCGCTTGTGGCACACAACCGCTGGAGAGAGCTTGCCCAGCAGGCACGTGAGTTTGAGGTGGAGAGCGTGGTTATAGGTGACACACAGCACTACACCGCACTAAAGGAGGAGCTAAAGGGGACAAACATCGAGGTCTTGGCAGGTAGCGATGCGATAAACGATATCGCCCGTAGCTACCGCAACGACACCATCGTAAATGCCCTTGTGGGATACGCAGGACTACACCCGACCTACCACGCCATAGAGTGTGGCAAGCGCATAGCCTTGGCCAACAAGGAGACCTTGGTTGTGGGTGGCGATATCATTATGTCGAGGGCGAAGCAGCGAGGCATCGAGATTCTCCCTATCGACTCGGAGCACTCGGCAATAATGCAGTGCTTGGAGGGTGAGAAGCGAACAAGCATACGCAACCTTATAATCACCTGCAGCGGTGGTGCACTACGCAACCTTGCACGCGAAGAGCTAAAGGATGTGACACCTGAGATGGCATTGAAGCATCCACAGTGGTCTATGGGAGCAAAGATTACAATAGACTCTGCAACACTTGTAAACAAGGGTTTCGAGGTTATCGAGGCACGCTGGTTGTTCGATATCGAGCCTGAGCGCATCAAGGTGGTGATACATCCGCAGTCTATTGTGCACTCTATGGTGGAGTTCACCGACGGCTCGGTTAAGGCGCAGCTTGGCAATGCTGATATGCACACACCGATTAGCTATGCACTACTATATCCAGAGCGCAGCAGCGAGGCTATGGAGAGCTTCTCTATCTTGGACTACCCTACACTATCCTTTGCCGAGGTGGACCGCGTGAAGTACCCAGCATTGGATATTGCCTACGAGTGCTTGCAGCGCAGAGGCACAGCATCCTGCACAATGAATGGTGCTAACGAGGTGGCTGTGGCATCGTTCCTCGCAAAGAGGTGCGACTACTTAGACATCGTGGGGGCTATACGCTACGCCTTAGACAATGCTTCGTTTGTGGCTAAGCCTACGCTCGATGACTACGACAAGGCTAATCGTGAGGCGAGAGAGCTTGCCGAGCGATATATAACAAGTAAGAATAGATAAGAAATAATAATAACAGATAAAAGATGACAGCAGTTTTAATTCAGGCAGTGCAGTTCTTTGCATCCCTATCCCTGCTCGTGCTTATCCACGAGTTTGGACACTTTATTACGGCACGTATGTTCGGTATGCGTGTCGACAAGTTTTACCTCTTCTTCAACCCAGGTTTCTCGCTATGGAAGCGCAAGATTGGTAGCGTGGAGTATGGTATCGGTTGGTTGCCATTGGGTGGCTACGTTAGCATCTACGACAACCGCGAGCCTCTCTACAAGAGAGAGGAGGAGCTTAACAAGAAGCTCGAGGAGGAGAAGCAGAAGCTAAAGAAGGCAAAGCGCGCAAATAGCGCAGATGTAGCAGCGATAGAAGCCGAGATTGAGGGTCTAAAAGCTGAGATTGAGAAGATTAAGGAGGAGTGTCGCACTCTTGCTCCAGATAAGGACGAGATGCGCGCTAAGCCAGCATGGCAGCGCCTTATCGTAATGATTGCAGGTGTAACGATGAATGTTATCCTCGCCATTGTAATCTACTCTGGTATGCTCTGCCACTGGGGAGAGAAATACTACCACAACGACGATATGGTCAACGGATACATCTTCAACGAGGAGGCTGAAGCACTCGGCTTTGTGGATGGCGACCGCATAGTATCGGTGAACGGAGAGTCTATAGTTAACATAGAAAAAGAGTTTTTGCCTCAGCTTATCATCGTGGACCACGATGTTGATGTATGTGTATTGCGCGAGGGTGTAGAGACCAACTTCACAATACCTATCACAGAGCTTGTGGCAGCTCGTGACCGCGACGGCTTTAATGGCTTCATCGAACTGAACATACCATTTGTTATTCAGAGCGTGGATTTTGATAGCGCAAAGGAGGCTGGTCTTATGGCTGGCGATAAGGTTGTAGCTATCAACAACAAAAGCGTCACAGACTACATCACCGCGCAGTCTCTCATTGCGGAAGCCGTCAACAGCAATGCGACACTCACCATAGAGCGCGAGGGCGAGATTATAGACATTATGGTGCCTATCAGCGACAAGGGCATAGGCGTGACAATACCTACGGTAGCAAAACGCGAAATAGATTATACATTCTGGGAGTCTATCCCTGCGGGTGCTAAGCGTGCAGGTGCTGAGATTAAGTCGTACTGGAATCAGATAAAGATGATGTTTAAGCCAGAGACCAAGCTCTACAAGGAGATGGGTGGCTTTATCTCTATCGGTAGCATCTTCCCCGATGCGTGGAACTGGGAGCGATTCTGGGGTATCACAGCCCTCATATCTATCATCTTGGCTGTGATGAACCTACTCCCTATACCAGTGCTCGATGGTGGCCACGTGCTCTTCACACTTTGGGAGATAATCACACGCCGCAAGCCTAACGAGAAGGTGCTTATCGTGCTGCAGAACATCGGATTATGGCTACTTATAGCACTTTGCATATACGCCAATGGTAACGACATTCTAAGATTGTTCCAGTAATGGCAAAGCTAAAAAAGGCATTCTTCTGCACGGAGTGTGGCTACGAAACCCCAAAGTGGTTAGGTCGCTGCCCCTCGTGCTCAGCGTGGAATAGCATCACGGAGCATATCGTGGCTAAGGAGTCAAGCTCTGTGGCTTCGCGCATTGCATCCGTGCCACGCATCGAACCTCAGCTTGTGCAGGATATCAAGGAGAATACCACACCTCGTATCGATATAGGCAACAAGGAACTTAACCGCGTGCTTGGTGGCGGTCTTGTGCCAGGCTCGCTGATACTTCTTGGTGGTGAGCCAGGCATCGGTAAGTCTACCCTATCGCTACAGCTTGCCCTTGCCGATAACTCGCTTAAGACCCTATACGTCTCGGGTGAGGAGTCGCCAGAGCAGATAAAGATGCGCGCAAACCGCATCGGCATCCGCAACCAGGAGTGTACCGTCTTTGCGGAGACTCTGTTGGAGAATATCGTTGCACAGATTGAGCAGCAGCACCCCGATGTGGTTATCATCGACTCCATTCAAACGATGTCTACCGACCTTGTGGAGTCGTCGGCAGGTAGCGTGACGCAGATACGCGAGTGCGCCGCAACGCTCCTAAAGGTGGCTAAGTCGAATGGTATAGCGATATTTATTATCGGTCATATTACTAAGGATGGTGCTATTGCTGGACCTAAGATTTTGGAGCATATTGTCGATGTGGTGCTCCAGTTCGAGGGCGATGCAAACCACACATACCGCATACTACGCGGACTTAAAAACCGCATCGGTGCTACGTTCGAGATTGGCGTATTTGAGATGTGCGATAATGGTCTTAGAGAGGTGGAAAACCCCTCGGAGATACTTCTAAGCCACTACGAGAGCCCACTTGCAGGATGCTCCGTAGGTGCTGCGGTGGATGGACTACGACCATACCTTATCGAGGTGCAGGCATTGGTGAGCAACGCTGCATACGGCACACCTCAGCGCTCGGCTACGGGCTTCGACCAGCGTAGAATGAATATGTTGCTCGCGGTGTTGGAGAAGCGCATCGGTATGAAGATGTACCAGAAGGATGTATTCCTTAACTTCGCTGGTGGCTTCAAAATTGCCGACACGGGCTTGGACCTTGCCGTGGTGGCTGCTATCATCAGCTCCTACTACGACCGTCCACTTATGGAGGGTGTATGTTGCGCTGGCGAGATAGGTCTCTCGGGGGAGGTACGCCCCGCACCCCGCACAGAGCAACGCATAGCAGAGGCTGCACGCCTCGGCTTCAAGCGCATCGTCGTATCGTCGTTTATACAGAAGAAGATTAAGCCCGCAAAGGGCATCGAGGTAGTCTATATCTCAAGCATCGAGCAGCTACCTAAAGCTCTGTTCCAGTAGCGTAATTACGGTATAGATTTTGCTCTCCCTTTGGTATATCCTGAAGGGAGATTTTTTTATAACCAAGCAAACCTGCGTATAACGATGAGAACATCCGACTTTGACAACATCATATCGGCTGCAGATAGGCTGATACTCATAGACTTCTACGCCACGTGGTGTGGGGCGTGCAAGGCTATAGATCCAACACTCGACCGCGTAGCATTAGCCCTAAGCGATATCGTGACAATGCTACGCATAGATACCGTATCGAACAGTAACCGCGAGATTGTCGAGCGATACAACATCGTATCGGTGCCTACGCTGATACTATTCCGTCAGGGCGAGGCCCTATGGCGCAACAGCGGCATAATTGCATACGATAGGCTATGCAACGCCATAAGACACCACAATATAGAATTTTATAGGTGAGGGTGATTAAGGGAGTTTAGAGAGTTTAGAGAGTTTAGAGAATTTAGTGAGTTTAAGGAATTTAGAGAGAAGTCAACAAATAACACTAATTTCCCTAACTTCCCTAATTTCCCTAAAAAAACTAAAAAAAAACTCTGCGACTTTTAACTTTTGCTAATTATTAGATATACGCCAGACGCCACTCGAGCTCCTCCTCAACGCGGCGTTTTGTAGCCGAGTCAGCGAGGTTTGAAAGGAGTGTAGGAATGCCCACCTGCACCGACTTATCGCGTGAGGCAATATAGCACACCAGCGCCACAACACCCTGGGCAATATACTCCGACTCAGGGTTTGCCTTTATGGCATTCTCGATAGCGATATACGCCACCTCGCTCATAGTGCGCTCGTTACGCGATGCCGCCATAAGGGCTGCGTAGGCCACCATCTCATTGCTCTCAGTGGTCCAGATGCCCATAAGAGAGTTGATATCATAGATCTTCGAGAGCAGAGCAAATGCCAACTCCTCGGCAAGCTCCGCATTAGTTATACCGCGCGACCAAAAAGGAAATTCGTGAGTGTCGACCATCTTAGGGTCGGCAATATGGCAAGCGCAAAGCTTAAGCTCGCGGACCTGTTGCTGGTAGAGATACTTCGCAAAGGCGTAATCGCGCTCCTCGCACGCTGCAATCTCGCGCAGAGTGGCAATAGAGACACCATAGTTAAGACCATACTGCTGTCCGTGTGCCGCCATACTCTCCGACACAGCTCCATTCATCTGCTTACGCACCTTGCCAAGCAAGGCTATCATACGCTGTGTATTATCCATAGTTAGCGAGGTTTAGTAATCATCACTGTCTCGCCAAACTCATATACTGGCATCACACGGCTACACAACACCTCATTGCCAAGCAACAACGACACCTCGGCATTATTGGCGTAGCGTATAGCGATAGTACCCTTCTCGGCGCTGGCAGGATACTCCATCTGCGAAGGGTTGATACTGAGAAAGATAACATCGCCAGCAAGGTCATCCACGCCAACGATACCCTCATCCTTGCTAAAGCGCGCAACAGTCATAGAGTTCTTCTCGGCTTCAACCTGAAGGATATAAGTGCGAGTCTCATAGTTCACAACACGACGACCATAGAATAACTCGAGGTATGCGCTCTCCAAGCGGTCAATCTCCTTAAGTGCGCTCTCCAAGCCACCACCAAAGATACCCTCACCCTGTTCGCCAGTGATCATCTCCATACGAGCCTTGCGGAGCTTGAAGATTGCATCTGCAGCCTCATTAGCAGCCACCTCAACACTCTTCTCCGAAGCCGTCATTCTATCAATCAAGATATTCGACTGCGAGGCGCTATACCCCTCATACTTATCGAAGTCCTGCACAAAGCCGTAGTCATCACTCTCCATAAGAGCGATATCCGAACCAACAACGCGATACTCCTCGCGGTCAACAAACGAGGCACGAGCACCAAGCAACTTCTGAGCATAACGCGCGTATGGTCCCGCCTTGAACTGATCGTACTCAACAACGAGCTTAACCATAAGCGTGGTCGTAGCATCCGACATCACCACAACGCCATTCTCCTTATATGTGCCGATACGCTTCTTCACGATATGCTGTGCCGAAGCCTCCATATATAGTGCTGAGGCTATACACATAGCCATAATAAGCCAAAATCTTCTCATAATATTAGTAAATCTTAGAGCGACAAAAATACGAAATTATTTCGTCGTGGTCAAAAGTTTAGGTAGAAATCTTTGGTTAGGGTACGATATTTCGAGCTATACGTGCCATCGCGCTCTTGAATAGTAAGCTCCTCCGTTCGGGGCATAATAGGTTTGTCGCTATATACAAACTCCATTAAAGTGCGCTTTGGAGCATCTCCCTCAACGGTCACAACCGAGCATAACCGCCTGAGCCACAGCCTCTCAAACGCCTCGTAACGAAACAACATAGCCGACTCCGTAGGAAGCACCACGCTAAGCCTACCACCCAACTTTAGTAGTCGCTCGGCACACGCCACAAACTCGCTAAAGGGCAACGACTCGGCACTGCGCGCAACATCGCGCTGACGATTTGGTGAGTGGGTCTTCTCCACGAAATAGGGAGGATTCGAGATTATATGGTCGAACTTCTCATCGCTCGCAAAGAGCTTAATATCAGCACTCTTACACTCTATACGTTCACCCCACACCGTAGCCGCAATATTTCGCTGCGCCTGCGCCACTGCATCAGCGTCGATATCGAGGGCTGTAATCCTCGCCTCGGCATTGCGCTGCGCCGCCATAATGGCGATTATACCCGAGCCAGTACCAACATCGAGAATCCTGCTATCGCGCTCCACATCTGCCCAAGCACCAAGCAATACACCATCCGTACCCACCTTCATGGCAGCACCCGAATCATCTATTGTAAAGTGCTTAAACTGAAACATATAGGGAGTCTAATCTAACATACCAGATATGCCGACACCAAAGAGCGAATAATCATATCTTACAGGGTCCTCGGCATCGAAGTTGCGCAGCGTGGCAGTAAGCTCCTCCACCGCCTTCCAGTCGTCCTGCTTGCGGCTAAGTAGTCCGAGGCTACGACCCATACGACCAGTGTGGATATCCAACGGCATATAGAGTGCCGACATAGGAATCCTACGCCAGAGACCGAAATCTACACCCCTGCCATCCTCACGCACCATCCACCTTAGATACATACACAGACGTTTGCACGCCGCACCACGATCTATCGACGAAAGATGCTTCTCGGAGTGTGGATTATGCTCGGCAGAGTGAAACTCCTTGCGAAACTCCGAGAGTACAACCCTCAAATCCTTGGTCGCCTCATATCGCTGCTCAAAGAAGCCACCGATGCTACCCCAGCGATTTATAATATGGCGCATGCCGCGCACAAAGTCCATAAAATCACCGCCATTAAAGGTGCGGTGCACATACGAAGATAGTTGCTCAAGTTCCTCATCGGAGGCATTCACCACAAAGTCGTAGGGCGCATTATCCATATATCGCATCATACGGTGCGCACTCTTAACTATCGCCTTGCGGTTGCCCCACGCTATGGTAGAGGCGAGCAAACCCGCAATCTCGCGGTCCTCAGCGAGCGTGAAGCTATGGGGCACACTTATAGGGTCTGCCTCGATAAACTCCGTACAATTAAACCTGTCGTGCAACGACTCGAGAAGCTCTCGAATCTGCTCATAGCTCATATCGTTATAGTACTCTGCCATCACTCATACGTATTGTTCTATCCGACCTCTCCGCCAACGCCACATCGTGCGTCACAACAACAAAGGTCTGACCCGTGCGGTCACGCAACTCCACAAAGAGACGCTGAATCTCATCCCTCGTAGCGGTATCTAAGTTTCCCGTAGGCTCGTCGGCAAGCACTACCGAAGGGCGGTTTATAAGCGCGCGAGCTATGGCTACACGCTGCTGCTCACCTCCCGACAAGGCCTCAGGCTTATGCTCAGCGCGGTGCGACATACCCACCATGCCGAGTAACTCTCTTGCTCGCACCTCAGCCTCGCTACGCTTTGCACCCGCGATAAGCATCGGCATCATAACATTCTCCACAGCAGTAAACTCTGGCAACAGATGGTAGCTCTGAAAGATAAAGCCTATATGGCGGTTGCGGAAATCGGCAAGACGACCCTCACCGAGCTTCGACAGCTCAATACCGTCGATGACAACCTCGCCACTATCAGCCTTGAGCAACGAGCCCATAATCTGCAACAGCGTACTCTTGCCAGCGCCACTCGCACCTACAATCGAGACAATCTCACCATCGGCAATACTAAGCGACACGCCGTGCAACACCTCCAAGTCGCCAAAGCGCTTAACTATATTTTTAACCTCTATCATCCTCTATAAGTTTTAGCAAGCCTTATTAACTGCACGCTCTCCGCCACATCGTGGACACGCAATATCGCATCGCCACTGCGGAGCACCTCCCAAGCAAGAGCCAGCGACCCCGCAAGAGCATCGTCAGGCTGCACGCCCAAAGGTTTGTATATCATCGACTTGCGCGAAACACCTATCAACATAGGATAGCCAAGCTCTCGAAGAGCATCAAGACCGCGTAGGAGCTCGTAGTTCTGCTCCACACTCTTAGCAAAGCCAAAGCCTGGGTCGAGCACAATCCTATCGCGCCTAACACCGCGCGACACAATCTCCTCAACACGTCTCTCGAAGTACTCCACAACACCACGCACAACACCATCTTCGTACGAGGTCAACGACTGCATCGTCTTAGGCGTACCGCGCATGTGCATAGCAACATACGGGAGCCGATATTGAGCAACCACATCGAGCATTTTATCATCCTGTTCGCCTGCCGAGATATCGTTGACGATAACATCACCAAACTCCTCCACAGCTCTGCGTATAACCTCCGAGCGGAAGCTATCTATCGAGACTACAACGCCCTTGTCAACGCTCTGCACAGCCTCCAAGCCCATACGCACACGCTCCCACTCCTGCTCCACAGAGACCTCCTCGGCATTAGGACGCGATGAGTAGCCACCTATATCTATAATAGTAGCACCCGCCTCTATAGCCTCCTCGACACGCGCCACGATATCCGACAAGGCGGTGGTGCGGCTTCCCGAGTAGAAGGAATCAGGTGTAACATTCACAATAGCCATTGCGTGGCTCCCGCGAAGGTCTATACTACTTGTGCTGAGAATCATAACTTAGTCTGCGGTGCAACTGTTCCACATCCTCCTCGAGATCCTCGATATCGATGTTCACGATGCTATATTTTGCCCTATCCGAGCGCTCGTCGTCCGACATCTGATTCTTGATGCGAGCCATAACCTGCTCACGAGAGTGTCCGTCACGCTCCATAACGCGCTCCACACGCAACGACTCAGGCGCCATAACAGCAACCACAGCATCAACCCTACTCTCTAAGCCTGCCTCAAACAATATAGCCGACTCAAAGAGTACGTAGCCACCCTCCTGCGCCTCTGCCCACGCCTCAAAGTCGGCGATAACAGCGGGATGAACAAGGCTATTTAGTAGGCGTAGCTGCTCCTTATCGTTAAATACACGCTCAGCAAGATAGGCGCGATTAAGACCCTCCGCAGTGAAGGTCTCCGCACCAAAGGTCTCTATCAAAGCCTTGCGCAACGCCTCCGACGATGCCATAAGCTCCTTAGCTCTGCTATCTGCATCGTAGAGGGCAACACCACGCTCGGCAAGCATCCTACATACCGTGCTCTTACCCGAGCCTATACCACCTGTAATACCTACCTTATACATAGCTACTCCTCCAAAATTACTATCGGTTCACCCTTGTTGACAGAGACTACCTCCACATCGTCCATACGTGTGCGCAACGCCTGCTGCAACGAGGCATTTGTAAACTGCGAGCGTGTAGTACCCTCCACATCGTCAACCACCTTCTCGAGGTTCAACTCCGAGGATGGGATACTGAAGCGACTATTCTTATCTATAAAGGTATAGAATATAAGGTCTGTGCCCTTACCATGCACCGTGCAGTCTACATCATACTCCTTGCCGTCAACGACCACCACAACCTCGTGCTCTGTGGTGTAGCTCTCGCCAAGCTTAGTGATATACCACAAGACGAATGCCGCAAATAGCATTGCAACATAGCCAGGAGTGATATAGCTGACAATGCGCTTTAGAAAATGCTTTATCTTATCCATACTTATCTATATTATCCAAACATATAGGGCAAAGATACAAAAAAGAATTAGTAAATAGTAATGACTAATTAGTAAATATTAAGGGATGTTCTATAAATTAGTAAATTAAGTTTAGTTTTCATTGGTATTTTGGGTGATTTACATTTCGGTCGCTTTTGAGTTTCTTTCGGGATCTTCTTTATCTTTACTCAGTTACGATGCCCGCATCGCGTCCTCATAATAGATAAAGAATCTATCCAAAATAACTTTCAAAATCGCCTCGACCTAATTTATAGAACTTCCCTTAAAAGTCTTCGACTTTTTGTGAAGTGTTTTTGTAGTTAATACAGCCGCGCCAACAATATCTGCACTAAAAAAACAACAAACCCTCTAACCATTACTTATTACTCATTACTATTTACTATTTACTATTTACTATTTACTAATTACTAATTACTAATTACTAATTAAAAAATGGGGATGACCCGAAAGCCATCCCCATCTTTAGTAGCTATATTTTAGAATTACTCCTCTACAGCAGTCTCACCCTTCAATGGCTTCTTACGCTGAAGATCGTATGCGATAGGTGTTGCGATAAATACTGAAGAGTAAGTACCGATGATAACACCCAAGATCAATGCGAATACGAAACCACGGATAGTCTCACCACCGAAGATGAAGATTGCCAACAATGTCACCAATGTAGTACCAGAAGTATTGATTGTACGTGACAATGTAGCGCAGATAGCGTTATCGATGTTAGACTTGATATCACGCTTTGGATACAAACCGATGTACTCACGGATACGGTCGAATATAACCACTGTATCGTTGATAGAGTAACCGATGATAGTCAAGATAGCAGCGATGAATGCCTGGTTAACCTCCAAGTTGAATGGCATAACTGCATACAACATTGAGAAGATACCGATAACAAGCAACGCGTTGTGTGCCAAGGCTGCAGTAGCACCCAAAGCCCACTGCCAACGACGGAAACGAATAGCAATGTAGAAGCCGATAGCAACCAAAGCTATAGCAACTGCGATAAGTGACTTAATAGTCATCTCAGAAGAGATAGACTCGTTAACCTGCTCTGAAGATACGATACCCCACTGAGCAATATCGTCACCTGCAGTACGGAACTCGTCGAAACCGAAGCCCTCGATTGAGAAGTAGCCCGACAATGCGTCGAACAACAAATGGTCAACTGCATCGTTTGCAGCCTCGCCCTCAAGACCCTCTGGCTGGTACTGAGTTACGATACGCACCTGGTTGTCACCACCGAACTGCTTAACCTCAACAGATGTGTTTGCAGCATCCTCAACAGCCTCGAATACCTCAACTACGCTCTTACGAACATCCTCAACATTCACAGTCTCGTTGAACTTAACAACATACGAACGACCACCAGTGAACTCAACACCCTTGTTCAAACCAAGAGTAAGGAGTGAGATGATAGATGCTACTACCAAGACACCAGAGATTACGTATGATACCTTACGCTTAGAGATAAAGCTAAACTTAACACCCTGCAAGAAGTTCTCAGTAGACTTGCGAGAGAAGGCAACCTGACCCTTACGCTCAGCACGGATCTCGATCAAGAGACGAGTGATGAAGATAGCGCAGAAGAGTGATGTAAGGATACCTACTACCAATGTTGTAGCGAAGCCCTTAACTGGACCTGTACCCAAGAAGAAGAGAACGATACCAGTGATGATAGTAGTGATGTTACCGTCGATGATAGCAGAGTATGCGTTAGAGAAACCATCCTTGATAGCAAGTGTAAGACCCTTACCACCACGCAACTCCTCCTTGATACGCTCGAAGATGATAACGTTAGCATCCACAGCCATACCCATTGTAAGCACGATACCTGCAATACCTGGCAATGTCAATACAGCACCGAATGATACCAACACACCGAAGAGAAGCAATACGTTGCAGATAAGCGCAATGTTTGCAAACCAACCAGCAGTCTTATAGAAGAATGCCATGTAAAGAAGTACAAGGCAGAATGCCAATAGGAATGAGAGCAAACCTGCGTTGATAGACTGCTGACCAAGTGATGGACCTACAACCTCAGAGTAGATGATAGTAGCAGGTGCTGGAGACTTACCAGAGCTAAGTACGCTTGCCAAGTCCTCAGCCTCCTGAGCTGTGAAGTTACCAGTGATTGAAGACTCACCACCGTCGATACGACCATTTACACGTGGAGCTGAGTATACGTAGTTATCCAAAACGATAGCGATAGAGCGACCTACGTTAGCACCAGTGATGTTACCCCACTCAAGAGCTGTCTTAGAGTTCATTGTCATAGATACCTCGAAGCCACCGTACTGACCACCCTGAGCACGAGCGTTAGTGATACCTGAGCCATCCAATACTGGAATCATAGCACCACTCTTACCCTTCAAAGCGTAGAGAAGGAAGGTACCCTTAGAGCTATCCAAAGAGCTCTTGTTAGACCAAGCAAGCTTCACGTCAGCTGGGAACAATGCTGCAACTTCATCGATAGCGAGGTACTCGTTGATAAGCTGGATGTTAGACTTCTCAGCAGCAGCAACGATAGGCTCGCTAACACCGAAAGTGGTTGTTGTGCCATCGTTAGCGATTGCTGGGTATGAAGTAGAGAGCAACTCGCTAAGTGGAGTGTAGCTAACCTCAGCCTCGTTAGCACCCTCAACCAAGAGGTGCTCACGGATGATAGCATCAGCCTCAACGAAGAGAGCCTGCATCACGTCGTTAGTATCCTCGTATGAGCATACCTCCCAGAACTCAAGGTTTGCAGTAGAAGCCAAAAGCTTACTTACACGCTCTGGCTCCTTAACACCTGGAAGCTCAACCATAATACGGTTTGTACCAGCTACTGGCTGGATGTTTGGCTGAACAACACCAAGAAGGTCGATACGTGTGGTCAACACCTCGTGCATCTTAGATACAGAGTCTGAGATGGTTGTCTCAAGGTTTGAAGCAATCTTGGATGCATCTGTTGTGCCATAGATAGCCTGCAAATCCTCAGCAGTAAGAGCCGCAATATAAGCCTTTACAACATCTGAAGAAGCCTCATACTTAGACGCAGCCTTAAGTGCAGCCTCGATGCTATCACGAAGAGTGTTGTTTGATGCTACATTGATGTCGTTGTAGGCGTTAGTACGGATAACGTCAACAGCCTTAATCTCGAGCATAACGTTCATACCACCCTTGAGGTCAAGACCCAAGTTCAACTCCTTCTCCTTACACTCACCATAAGTGTAACCCATAAAAACTGGCTCATCCCACTTCTGGTCAAGGAATGCCTGTGGGTCGTTCTGCTCCTTAGCCTCAGCCTCGATACCACGAGTCACAAAGGTAAATGAGAGCTGGTAGATGCTGGCAACACCCAAAAGGATTGCCAACCACTTGATAATACCTTTACTTTGCATTGTTAAAAAGTTTTTGTTATTGTTTTTATTGTTTATGAATTTTCTTCATTCAATCCATCCACACAACCCTACGCCACGAATACTACCATTCGCGCGTTAATCGTGCAAAGATAAGAAAAATATCGCAATCCGCAACCACGGACCGCGATATTTTTTACTGATATTTCGTAGAAAAGCGCTACTTTTTGTAGACTTCTCGCCATTTGCTATGCCACACAACGCGGCATCATACTATTTCGACTAACATTTTACCTCTTCGACTTCTTCTCCGCAGTTGTGAGCTCTATGATAAAATCAGGCGTATGCTTCACTGCATCAAGAGTAAGCACCACCACGTCATTCTCTATACGATACTCCACCTTCTTATGCTTACCGAAAACCTTAGCCTTCTTAACATCGCACTGCAAAGGCAAGCGCAACTCACCACCCTCGAACTCGAAGATATGAACATATAGTTTGTTATCCTTACGTGTTGTACAACCCCAACTCTGCTGTGGCACATCTCCCGCAACAGTACCGTAAACAGTCTTACCATACTCCTCCAACCACTCACCCATAGCAAGCAAACGCTCCTGGGCCGCCGCTGGAATCTCACCATTTGGCTGAGGACCTACGTTGAGCAAAAGGTTAGCACCCTTACCCGCTGTGCTCACAAGGTAACGAATAAGCTCTTCGGTAGACTTATAGTTCTGATCTGCAACCTTATAGCCCCACATACCATTCATCGTCTGGCAAGTCTCCAAAGGCAACTTACTAATCTCCTGACCCGACAAACCGTAGGCATTCTCACCAGGTAGGTCGCGCTCGAAAATCTGAATATCCTCACCCTCGAATGGCGCTTGGTGATGGTTATTCGCCACAAGACAACCAGGTCTTAGCTTGTGTACAAGAGCATACTGCTCCTCAAGACCCCAGTCGAATGGCACAACATCCTGATCGTGATCCCACCAGCCGTCAAACCATATAGCTCGCACCTTACCATACTTCTTCAAAAGCTCGGTAATCTGCTTATTCATAAAGGTGTAGTAGCTATCCCAGTCGACACGCATAGAGTCACGACCCGTAACATTCTGCGCTGTGCGACCACGTGGATAGTCGTCACGATACCAGTCGGCGTGCGAATAGTAGAGGTGAAGAGCTATATCCTGCTTCTTACACTCCTCAGCAATCTCCTTTAGAACATCGCGCTTGAATGGCGTAGCATCGACGATATTGAAATCAGACTGCTTAGTATCCCACATCGAGAAGCTGTCGTGATGACGTGTAGTGAAGCAGATATACTTTGCACCCGATGCCTTGACCAACTTCACCCACTCCTTTGCATTGAAACGATGAGAATAGAAGGCGTCAGCCGCCTTGGCATACTCGTCACGGTTAAGACCAGCATTCTGTAAATACCATTCACCCTGACCAAAGACACTATAGATACCCCAGTGAATAAAGATACCAAAACGATCCTCCGCAAACTCCTCACGCGCTTTCAAGTTCGCCCTCTTAGGTTCATAACCATTAGCTGCAATGTCACCCATTGCAAGTAGCGCAAATAATGCGACCAACAAACTCTTTTTCATATAGTTAGTAGTTAACAATATTTCTAAGTAAACTGTGGATAATGAGTAACATAGGGATAATATTTTTATAGACTCCCCGTATTACCCATAACACCCTGAATCCCTACATAAATCTCGCGCGAGCGCACCACACTTTACAGTGTTCAGCTTATAAACTCTGCGCGAAGCGCTCTTAACTTTTTAGTTTTCACCTTTCAGTTTTCACTTTGTAAAAGGCAGACGCCAAAATAGCCAACAAGACAATGCAAAATTAGTCCATTTTGAGAACCGCTAAGAAGGCAGACTGCGGCACCTGTACCGATCCAATCTGACGCATACGCTTCTTACCAGCTTTCTGCTTCTCGAGAAGCTTACGCTTACGAGAGATATCACCACCGTAACACTTTGCTGTTACATCCTTGCGGACAGCCTTCACAGTCTCGCGGGCGATAATCTTAGCACCGATAGCAGCCTGAATAGCAATATCAAACTGCTGGCGTGGGATAAGCTCCTTTAGCTTCTCACACATCTTGCGACCAAAGTCATAGGCGTGGTCGGCATAGATAAGCGATGATAGCGCGTCGACAGCCTCGCCATTAAGAAGGATATCGAGCTTTGCAAGCTTACTTGGCTGATAACCAGTGCGATGGTAGTCGAAAGAGGCGTAACCCTTAGAGATACTCTTAAGCTTATCGTAGAAATCGAAGACAATCTCAGATAGTGGCATTTCGAAGTTCACCTCCACGCGATCCTGAGTGATAAAGGTCTGATTCTTCATCACACCGCGCTTGTCGATACAGAGCTTCAGTACATTACCGAGGAAGTCAGCCTTAGTGATAATCTGTGCAAGGATATATGGCTCCTCAATCTTTGCCACCTTGGTAATCTCTGGCAGACCTGATGGGTTGTGCACCTCAAGTTCCTCGCCCTGAGTGGTAGTAATATGGTATGATACGTTAGGCACGGTAGTGATAACATCCATATCAAACTCACGATATAGACGCTCCTGGATAATCTCCATGTGTAGGAGACCAAGGAAACCACAACGGAAACCAAAACCGAGCGCCAACGAACTCTCTGGCTCAAAGGTAAGCGAGGCATCGTTGAGCTTTAGCTTCTCGAGTGATGCACGTAAATCCTCATACTGGTCAGCCTCAACAGGATATACACCAGCGAAGACCATCGGCTTCACATCCTCGAAACCAGCGATAGCCTCCAAAGCTGGATTAGATACCGAGGTGATGGTATCACCCACCTTGACATCTGTTGAGTTCTTGATACCAGAGCAGATATAACCTACATCACCCGCCTTAATCTCGTCACGAGCAACCATCTTCAATTTGAGCACACCAATCTCATCGGCATCGTACTCGCTGCCAGCATTGAAGAACTTAACATGCTCGCCCTTATGTATTGTACCGTTGAAGACACGGAAATATGCAATAACACCTCTAAATGGGTTAAACACAGAGTCAAATATAAGAGCCTGAAGAGGAGCATTCTCGTCACCCTCAGGTGCTGGCACACGCTCCACGATAGCCTCCAAGATATCCTCAACTCCCTGACCAGTCTTACCCGATGCAAGGAGGATATCCTCATCCTTACAGCCGATAAGGTCGACAATCTGATCCTTAACCTCATCAATCATCGCCGACTCGCAGTCGATTTTATTTAGGACTGGAATAATCTCAAGATCCTGACCAAGAGCGAGGTAGAGGTTAGAGATAGTCTGTGCCTGAATACCCTGCGTAGCATCCACAACCAACAAGGCACCCTCGCACGATGCAATAGCACGCGACACCTCGTATGAGAAGTCGACGTGTCCTGGAGTGTCGATAAGGTTGAGTGTATAATTCTCGCCACTGCGTGAGCGATACTCCATCTGGATAGCGTGGCTCTTAATGGTGATACCCTTCTCGCGCTCCAAATCCATATCATCGAGCACCTGAGCCTGCATCTCGCGCTGATTTAGTGTATTGGTCTTCTCCAATAGACGGTCAGCGAGCGTACTCTTACCGTGGTCGATGTGTGCAATAATACAAAAGTTGCGTATATTCTTCATTTCTATTCTATATAATCAAGTGGCAAAGATACAAAAAGATATCTAATTTTCACAATATTGCCACACTTTTCTACGCCATTTTAGGTTCTATTGAATAGCACGACTGACAGCGACTGACATTTTGTCACAATTGCGGGGATGGCACACTGTTTGACAACGACTTTTACAGTTGCGAAATGACAATTTAGACAAATAAATATTTCAAAGTATGAGAAATGGTAAAATTGGGGTAACAACAGAAAATATCTTCCCCGTTATTAAGAAGTTCCTTTATTCGGACCACGAGATCTTCCTCCGCGAGCTTGTATCAAATGCGGTGGATGCAACACAAAAGCTAAAGACCCTATCAGCTAAGGGTGAGTGCGAGGGTGAGCTTGGCGACCTAACGATTCATATAAGCGTTGACGAGGCTGCTAAAACCCTCACTATCACCGATAGAGGTATCGGTATGACTATGGAGGAGGTAGACCGCTACATCAACCAGATTGCATTCTCGGGCGCTGAGGAGTTTATGGCGAAGTACAAGGATCAGGCTATCATCGGTCACTTTGGTCTCGGCTTCTACTCATCATTTATGGTGGCAGATAAGGTAGAGATCTTCTCGCAGTCGTTCAAGAAGGAGGCTAAGAGTGTGCACTGGAGCTGCAACGGCTCGCCAGAGTTCGAAATGGAGGAGCTTAATGAGACGCTTGAGCGCGGAACTCGCATCGTGCTCCATATCTCGGAGGAGTGTGCCGAGTACACCAAGCGCGACGAGATAAGTGTCCTACTACGCAAATATTGTCATTTCTTGCCTATACCTATCGCCTTTGGCAAGAAGACAAAGTGGGAGGATGGTAAGTATGTAGAGACTGCTGAGGATAACATCATCAACAACACCACTCCACTATGGACACGCACCCCATCGGAGATTACAGCAGAGGAGTACAAGGAGTTCTACTCAGAGCTATATCCTACAAGCGAGGAGCCTCTATTTTACATCCACCTAAACATAGACTACCCGTTCAATTTGACCGGTATCCTATACTTCCCAAAGATTCACTCTAACTTCGATATTCAGCGCAACCGCATTCAGCTATACTCTAACCAAGTATTTGTCACTGACGAGGTTAACGGCATCGTACCAGAGTATCTAACACTCCTACACGGTGTTATCGACTCACCTGATATTCCGTTGAATGTGTCGCGTAGCTACCTTCAGAGCGACTCTAACGTGAAGAAGATTTCGAGCTACATCACACGCAAAGTTGCCGACCGTCTGCAGGAGCTCTTCAACACTATGCGCCCAGACTACGAGGCTAAGTGGGACGACCTAAAGGTCTTTATCCAGTATGGCATCCTCACCGACGAGAAGTTTGCCGAGAAGGCAGCTTCGTTTATGCTTTGGAAGAGCATCGAGGGTAAATACTTCACTTCGGAGGAGTATATAAATATGGTTAAGGATAACCAGACCGATAAGGACGGCTTCACTATTCTACTATATGTAGACGATGCCGTTGCAAAGAACTCATTTGTAGAGTCTGCAAAGGCTAAGGGTTACGACGTTTTGGAGATGAATGGTCAGCTCGACAGCCATTATATTCAGTACTTCGAGTCGAAGAACGAGAAGGTGCGTTTCGTGCGCGTGGATAGCGATATAATCGACAACATCATCCGCAAGGAGGAGCGCAATGCAATGTCGTTATCATCAGAGCAGCAGCAGATTATGCGCCCAGTATTCGAGAGTCAGATGCCTACCGACGAGAAGATTCACTACCATGTATCATTCGAGGCTATGTCTGCAACGGACGCCCCTGTGATAATCACTCAGAATGAGTTTATGCGCCGTATGAAGGAGATGGCAAACACCAGCGGTGGCGATATGAGCCGCTTCTATGCTCAGATGCCAGACAACTTCACTATCACCGTAAATGGCAACCACCCTATCGTACTCGATATCCTCGGCGAGGTGGAGCACGAGTATGGCGATAAGCTACGTACTATAGGCAAGAAGATTGCAGCTGCTGAGCAGGAGGAGAGCCGCTTCGAGGAGACCATCAAAAACAAGAAGGCGGAGGAGCTCAGCCAAGAGGAGAAGGATATGCGCGAGCAGCTATCTAAGCACGTTGTAGAGCTTCGCTCGGAGCGCGATACACGCCTTGAGGAGATTGGCAAGGAGAACCGCAAGGTGCGCCAAATTATCGACCTCGCTCTACTCTCAAACGGTATGCTTAAGGGCAAGAATCTCACGGACTTTATTCAGCGCAGCATATCTTTGATTGAGTAGTTGGACTACTCAATCAAAGAGACTGAAAGGTGAAAAGTGAAAAGTTAGGTGTCTGCGACTTTTTATTAGGGAGATTAAGGAGATTAAGGAAATTAGGGAAGTTAGGGAGATGGTATCACGCAAAACACTAAACTCACTAAATTCTCTAAATTCTCTAAATATTTAATCTCGCGCGAAGCGCACCTTACCTTTCACTTTTCAGTTTTCAGTTTATTTCTTGTCAGAAGGGCACACTCAACTGATATTAGCACCACTACCGAATTTCTTGCGAGAAGTCGTGAGATGTGGTGCATCACGAAAGAAACCATCCAGGGATAGTACACCAAAGTACAGCCCTGGATGGTTTACTTTTAGGGATGTGCCGCAGATTGCGGCTTACCGCGAGAAATTATAGTGCCATTAACATCAATAACTGCGCCGTCAACACTCTCAGGAACATAACGACTGGATATACTGTAGCGTAACTTACTGCTGGCATATCGTTACCTGAAGAGGTGCTTGCAAAGCCGAGGGCTGGAGGATCGGTCATAGAACCCGCCATAAGACCCATCATAGTGTAGTAGTTAAGCTTACACTTAAGACGTGCGATAAGTGCCACGATAACAAGTGGAAGCACGGTGATGATAACACCATAACCAATCCACTTATAACCGCCGTTTACAATGGCATCGATAAAGCCGTCACCAGCGCCGATACCTACAGCAGCGAGGAACATAGCAAGACCTATCTCGCGGAGCATAAGGTTGGCACTCATAGTGGTATAGGTAACAAGACCAAAGTGCGGACCAAAGCGACCAAGAAGGATTGCAATGATAAGTGGACCACCCGCCAAGCCGAGCTTAACAGGCTGTGGCACATTCATAAGTGGTAGTGAACCGAGCAATACACCAAGCGCAATACCAATAAATACTGGTAGTAGATTTGGGTGGTCGAGCTTCTTGAGCGAGTTACCCAAGACCTTCTCCGCCTGCTGAACAGCTGCCTCTGGACCTACGACCATTACCTTATCGCCCACCTGCAACTCCATACCCTGATATGGGATAAGGTCAACACCAGCACGGTGTACACGTGTAATGTTGATACCGTAGCGTGTGCGGAGACGAAGATCGGCAAACTTCTTACCATTAATCTCCTCGCGCGTAATAAGGATACGACGCGATACCAAAGGTGTTGACTGCATAGCTGTAGCACCCCACTCGTCAGCAGTCATCTCGATAGGCTTACCGAAGAAAGCGGTAATAGCCTCATGGTCATCCTCGGTGCAGATGATGCGGAGGCGGTCGCCAAGGGTCAACTTAGAGTTACCGTCTGCCATAACAATCTCGCCTGAGGCGTGCATAATACGCGATACCACGAACTGTCGATTGATAAGCATGTGGGCAAGAGCAATAGTCTTACCCTCGAGCATCTCGTTGGTAAACTCCACAGAGTAGCGATGTGGGAGATGAGTCTCGTTGCTCATAGCTGCAAGCCCCTCGTCCTCCTTCTTGAAATCTACGCGGAGGAAGTAGCGCATAATAATCATCGTGAAGATAATACCCACAACACCCAAAGGATATGCCACAGCATAGCCTAAAGAAATAGAGTTCTTAATGTCAGTATCTGCCATACCCGAGTCGGCAAAAGCCTGCTGCGCAGCACCCAAACCTGGAGTATTGGTCACAGCACCCGAGAGCACACCTACCATCGTAGGCAATGGCTCGCCAGTGATAAGATGGATAACATAGGTTGTGCAGACACCCAGCAGGATAACCAATGCCGCCAAGCCGATAAGCTTCAAACCACCACTCTTAAGCGACGAGAAGAAACCAGGACCTACCTGCAAACCAATGAAGAAGACAAAGAGTATCAAACCAAACTCCTTGATAAAGTGAAGGGTGTCGGGATGAATAGTACCCGAAGGGAGGAAATGACCAAAGGCGATACCCACAAAGAGTATCCAGGTCATACCTAACGACACACCCTTGATTTTGATACGGCTGAGTGCAATACCTATGGCAATAACTGCCGCAAGCACAAAGACCGTATGTGCCACTGATGGATGAGCAGGATCACCACTACCCGTCAAGACAACTTTCAACCAATCTAAACTCATTATTTTTATAGTTTTGGGGTTATAGTTTCGCTATAAGCAATATTCAGTGCAAAGATAACCCTTTTTAGGGAAAGAGCAAAACAATTCAACTGAAAGGTGAAAACTGAAAAGTGTGGTGCGCTTCGCGCGAGATTAATAAAGAGGGCCTGAGGGGAGTTAAGGGGCCTAAGAGGCCTGAGGGGCCAAAGGGGGAATTAGTAATTAGTAAAACCCTTTCTGCCGCTTTTGCCGCTTCTGCCGCTTCTGCCCCTTTTGCCCTTTCAGCGTAGCTGTCGCTTGCAAAAGCGAAATAAACACAGACATACAGGGCACCACAACCGAATTTCTTGTCAGAAGGGCACACTCAACCGATATTAGCACCACAACCGAATTTCTTGCGAGAAGTCGTGAGATGTGGTGCATCACGAAAGAAAGCATCCAGGGATAGTACACAAAAGTACAGCCCTGGATGGTTTACTTTTAGGGATGTGCCGCAGATTGCGGCTTATCGCGAGAAATTACTTGATACGCTCGTAATACTCACGTGTACGAGTATCCACACGAATCTTATCACCTGTGTTGATGAACAAAGGTACCTTGATAGTTGCACCAGTGTTTACTGTAGCAGCCTTAAGTGAGTTTGTAGAAGCGGTATCACCACGAACACCTGGCTCGGTGTAAGTAACCTCCATATCTACGATTGGAGGAAGCTCAGCTGAAAGAACTGTCTCCTTCTCGGTGTGGAACATAACCTCAACGATCTGACCGTCAGCCATAAGGTCTGCGTTGTTGATAAGGTTCTTGTCGATATTAATCTCCTCGAAAGTCTCAGTGTGCATAAAGTGAGCACCGAGATCATCCTCGTATGTGAACTGATATGGGCGACGCTCAACACGTACCTGCTCAATCTTCTGAGATACAGAAGAGAAAGTCTTATCGAGAACGTTACCATTCTCAAGGTTCTTGAGCTTTGAGCGAACGAATGCTGGGCCCTTACCTGGCTTGCAGTGCTGGAAATCTACAACGATAAAAGTCTTACCGTCCATCTCTACGCACATACCAATCTTGATGTCTGAAGCTGTAATTGTCATAGTGATTTATTTTTAGTTAATTATATGTTCCAATTTGGGTTATAATCCATACAACCCCGCAAAGATACAAAATAATTTTGAACTACAAAAATTTTTGGACAAAGGTCGCGGAAAGCGAAAGATATGTAGGGCTTCGTGGAAGATTAATTTTTGGATCAGCAGAGACAATCGAGACGACAGAGAGAGCAGGGACAACAGGGAATTTTTCAAGACTCAGTTTCGTTGTCGTCTCTTTCGTCTCTTTCGTCTCTTTTTTAAACTGAAAAGTATGGTGCGCTTCGCGCGAGGTTGAGTGAGGAGACTGGGGATAATGAGTAAACTGGGGATACTGGGGCTTTCCCCAGACTACCCATAATACTCATACTACCCACAATCCCCAGCCAAAAGCCACAAAAAGGCGACGTCTTTTAACAACACGCACCATCCTCAGCGCGAGACCTAATTTCTTGTCAGAAGGGGTTAGATTTGGCCTCGATAAAGAAATTGCCCCAGATGGGACATACTTGGCGTATTTCCCATTTGGGGCAATGATTGAGAGGTCGAAGATGACCCCTTATCACAAGAAATTAAGAGATTAGAGGTTTTCGAGGCAATAGTCAACCATCTTCTGTCTAATATGAATCATACCAGTAGGACGCATAGAGTGGTTCTGATCTGGATAGACCATCATATCGTACTGCTTACCAGCATTGTTCAGAGCGCGACACATCTCCATAGTGTTCTGGAAGTGTACGTTGTCGTCGGCAGTACCGTGGATGATAAGTAGACGTGTATCGAGGCTTAGACGGTCGGCAAAGTTGATTGGCGAGTTATCGTCGTAGCCTGCAGGGTTGTACTGTGGGAGACCATTATAGATCTCGGTGTAGATAGAGTCGTAGTAGCGCCATGAGGTAACAGGGGCTACAGCGATAGCCATCTTGAAGATACCGTCACCCTTAAGGGCGCAACCGAGAGCCATAAAGCCACCATACGACCAACCGTAGATACCGATACGTGAGGCATCGACAAACTCCTGCGCAGCAAGGTGGCGCGCAAATGAGAGCTGATCCTCAACCTCGCAGTGACCGAGGTTGCCGTAGGTAACCTTCTTATACTCCTCGCCACGATAGCCCGTACCGCGAGCATCGCAGCAAGCGATGATATAGCCATTACGCGCCAAGGTCTCCTCCCAGTCGGTAGTCCAGCGATTAGCAATCTCCTGAGAGCCAGGACCTGAGTACTGGGTCATAAGGACTGGATACTGCTTTGCAGGGTCAAACTTCTCTGGGTAGATAAGGTAGTATTGTAGCTCGTCGCCACGCTCGGTGGTGAAGGTAGCATAGTTACGCTGGAATGTAGGCTCGGTAGTTGCTGGCTCCTCGGTCATAAGCGAGCGAAGCATCTTACCCTTAGCGTTATATACCGCAGCTGTAGGATAGCAGTTTGTTGCGGAGTGCTCGGCAGCAAAATACTTCATATTTGCTGATGGATAGACTCTCCAGTAGCCAGGCTTAGATAGGATGCAGTTCTTCTTCTTGCCGTCGAGGGTTACAGAGTATAGATGACGCTCAAGTGGCGACTGCTCGGTAGACATATAGTAAACGAGCTTCTTATCTGGTGAGATGCCTACGATATCGGTCACCTCCCAGTTACCCGATGTGAGGGCGCATATACGACCCTCCGCTACAGAGTGCAAATAGAGGTGGAACCAACCTGCAGAGGTCTCCTCGCGAACAATAAATCTGTCGCCGTCAACGAAGGTGATAGTCTTATCGTTAGGACGCTCCACATAGCGGTCATCCTGCTCGTCGTAGATAACGCGCTGCGAGCCGTCAGCATCGACCATAACCACCTCAAAGTGATTCTGAAGGCGGTTGACGCGGTAGTAGAAGAGGTTACCCGCAGGGGTATAACCGATGCGTGGAATATACTGGTCTGTCTCCTCGCCAGTATCTACCTTGCGAGTCTCGCCAGTAGCGATATTGTAGACGTGGAGTGTTACGATAGAGTTCTCATCGCCAGCCTTAGGATACTTAAAGCGGTAAGCGGTGTTGTAAAGCGTGTTGTCGTAGCGCATCATCTCGAACTCGTTAACAAGGCTCTCGTCGAACTTTAGGTATGCAATCTCCTGGCTATTAGGAGAGAATGCGTATGCCTTAGTAAAGCCATACTCCTCCTCGTAAACCCAGTCGGTAGTACCGTTGATGATATGATTCCACTTACCGTCGTCAGTGATGTTGTAGATGTTGTTCGATGCAATCTCGTAGAGGAAGATATCGTTGTTATAGCTCATAGCAAGGAGCTTAGAGTCTGGCGAGAAACTGATATCACGAACATCCTCGATAAGGATTGTAGAGCCATCAGGGCAAGCAATATAGTAGTCCGAAATAAAGGAGTGACGGTAGATCTCCTGACGTGGAGATTCACCATCCCACTTCTCGAACAACGCCATAGTGCCATCTGGAGACTTCGCATACGACATAATAACATTGTCGGCAGTAAATACCGTTGTACCCTCCGACTTCTTGTGGTAGTCGTAGAGTTTCACGCTGTTGCCCTCCAACTCCATATACTGGTCGGTGCCAAGGGCTGGAGTTAGCGATGCAGGAGCTACATAGTCGGGAGCACTCTGGTTACGCGCCTCCACCATCTGCAAGTAGCTCACCTGCGCCGATGCTGTAAATGCAAACGCGAGCATCGCTATTGTTGATAGTAGTTTTTTCATAGTATTTTAAGTTTAATGGATTCCTATTATTGCAATAAACTAAATATCGTCAATCGAAAAGTCGTAACTTAGACGCTTACCTGTAGTAAACTTCGAGTTATCGAGCTTCGAGTTGAACTGATCAACCGTAACGCGGATATTCTCGTCGTATGGCGGCATAAGTAGGTCGAAGTTAATGGCGTAGTTGATAGACGTCTCGATAACATCCACCAATGCCTCGCGGTCAATCTTACGTGTGCCGAAAGCCATAGGGCGCACAAGGGTCTGGCGCTTGCCCTCCACGAAAAATGCCTTCTCGCGATTAATGAAGATGCGACCAATAAGGTAGCCCTCGTCGGCATTACGGTTGTACTTCAACGAGTCGGAGAGGAAGTTGTAGATGTTGATAACACCTATGTAGGAGTTATCCTTATTCTCCTGCACGTAGCCATTCTGCCAGATGATATGGTTTGAGTCGAACTCAAAGACATCGGTGTGCATCTGGAAGAGAAGAATATCACTTGCCACCTGCAACTGCGCCTCGAACTTACCTCTATCGCGGTACTCGATACGCACACGGCGGTCAAGCTTGCCATCCAACTCGTCATCTATCTCCGAAGCCATCTCAAAGAGAGTCTCCTTCAAAAGGTTAAAGGTTGAGAAGGTATTGTCGAAAATCTGCTGCTTGAGCGTCGATTTCTTAACAATCGTCTCCAAAATCTTATTACGTAATGTGCTCATATCTAATATTTTTTAGTCTTTCGGTTTACTATCTTAGGCGTATGGTCAGACCCACAACCAACTCCTTATCTTTGTACGCCTTATTCAGACGCTTAAGAGCCTTAAGGCGAATGCCATACATCTGCGAAATGGCGTATAGAGTCTCACCCTCAGCTACCGTGTGGAACATCTCCTCGCCCTGCCAGCAAGCCATCTTTGGCTCAATATAGAGGACATCATATACCTCAGGCTGCGCAGGCTTCTTCACATCGTTGAACTTGCGAAGTAGGCGTGGCGCTACGTCGAACAACTCGCCGATACGCTCGTATGTATCGCCCTCATTAGCAACTATATAGTATGTACCATTTGTACGGTAGACATTATACCCAGCGTGTGAGTTTATCGTTACACGATAGTTATTTGGGTCGACACCCTTATCCGAGTAGGCAATACCTGGACGAGTCGCTCCCCCACCCTTAACCTCGCTTAGGGTCTGGCTACTGTCACTCTGCTCGATGTTTGCAGATTGCTCCTCAGTAGCTGGTGTAGGCTTAGTGCCAAACTTCTCGGCAAGATACTCGTCATATAGTGCTATACCATTCTTCTGATCCAAGAGGCTGAGGTTATAGCGCTCCACAAGGCTTATAAGACGCTCGGCATAGTCCGGAGCAGTGGCATATCCTGCCTGCTTAAGACCCTTAGCCCAACTCTCGTAGTCGGTAACATCGTAGGCAAAGAGGAACTCGTAACGCTTGCCACTACATAGGAAGTCAGCGTGGTCAGCAAAGGACTCCTCAACAGAGTCGTAGACCCTAAAGCAGTCGTCAGGGTTGTCGTCGGCGTGGGTTATGGTGCGACCTGTCCACGACTTCTTGCACTTGATGCAGAAGTGGTTGTTGGCAACACGCGCAAGGTAGCCATTACCAAAACCAGACTCAAGAATAGCCTGCGCCATAGTGATACTGGCAGGAATACCGTAGACCTCCATATTATCCACCGCCGTAGCACGCCAGCGATAGATATACTCCTCGGGGGTGAGCTTAACCCACTCAGCCACAGGGTCCAACGCCTGATCCTTATCTGGCTCAGCCACCTGTGCTCTCACAGCCACCACCGAGAACAACGTAAACAGAAGTATTGTACTAACTCTAAAAAGCATATAGTCCTAATATATATTATGGGCAAATATACAATTTTTTCTTGAAAATAACAAAAAGTGGAAGATGAAGACTGAAAGGTTAAAAGTGTGCAAGGTGCAATCAGATGGGTTACTATGGGTAGAGCGATATCATCAAAGACAAACAAAAATATCTGAACCCATAGAAACTCATCAGAACCTATAAATTCTTTTCAGTTTACAGTTTACAAAAAAAATAGCGCACCCAGAGGATGCGCTCTTCTAAATTGCAAGCTAATTAGAACTCCACCACTGGAGCCACCTCAGCACCCTGAGTAGACTCGAACATCACGTGCTTCTCGAAACCGAACACACCTGCAATGATATTGGTTGGGAAACGACGGAGCTTAGTGTTGTAGTCGCGTACCTTCTCGTTGTACTTCATACGCTCGGTAGCAATACGATTCTCCGTACCCTCCAACTGTTTCTGAAGATCCAAGAAGTTCTGGTTCGCCTTCAAATCTGGATAGTTCTCCGAGATAGCGATAAGGCGACCAAGTGCCGCTCCCACCTCATCCTGAGACTTCATCCACGCCTCCATCTGCTCTGGCGTAGCTGTAGATGGGTCCACGGTGATAGATGTAGACTTTGTACGTGCCTCGGTAACCTCCATAAGGGTCTCGCTCTCGTGTGCAGCGTAGCCCTTAACCGTATTCACAAGATTTGGAATAAGGTCTGCACGACGCTGATATACCGACTCTACATTTGCCCACGCAGCCGACACACCCTCATCCTTTTTAACCAATCCATTGTAGGAGCTAACACCCCAAATCAACACCACAGCAACGATGCCGATGATAATCCATAACGATTTGTTTTTCATAATTTTAGATATTTTTAGTTTTACACATTCTTACCAACTTGAGCCCGAGCCTCCGCCACCAAAGCTTCCTCCGCCAAAGCCACCGCCTCCGAAGCCACCACGACCGCCAAAGCCTCCACGACCACCGCCAAAGCCTCCCATAGGCATTATCCAGATGCCGCCACCGCCACCACGATGATTGTTATTCTGATTCTCGGTGCGCGTATGCTCCGAGCCACAGTTATCACACTTCAAAATAGTCGTCACAAGGGTCTCGGTAGCCGATAGCTGCACCGTCTGACGACGCACAGGGCGCAAGGTATGCTTACCACACTGCGGACAGCGCGTATTCCTACGCGACTGCGCAACTATCATCAGCGCAGGGATACAGAGCATCAGCACGATAAAGAGCGCCATAATCTTCGCGCTTTCGTCCTCTTGAGCCTTAGCCTTCGGAAGCTCGCCACCCTGCAACACACTATCCACAGCCAACATACCCTCAACCATACCCTCGGAGTAGTTACCCTCGCGGAAGTATGGCACCATATAATCCTGCTGTATGCGGTAGCATAGCACATCGGGAAGCACACCCTCCAAGCCATAACCCGTATGGAAGCGTATCTCGCGCATATCGCCCACAAGCAGGATACCAAGACCATTATCCAACTCCTCGTCGCCCACACCCCACTGCGTGAAGAGCTCCTGCGAGAAGCTAAACATATCTCGCGGCGAGATATCATCCAACGCCACAATAGCAACCTCAGCAATACCACTTGCCTTCAAGGCATAGCATATCGAATCAAGCCTCTCAACAGCACTCTGCGAGAGTATGCCATCGGGATTGACAACAAAGCGTCTACTATCGCGAAGCTGTACATTCTGCACATCACGCACGCGATAGCTCTTTGCCTCAACACCCACCACCGAGAGACAGAGCGCAAAGACTGCGATACTCTTCAACAGACTTAACTTTATACTTTTCACCTTTCAGTTTTCACTTTATAAATACGCGTCGCAGACACCACACTTTTCAGTTTTCAGTTTATATAATAGCGCGGGCGACCTCGATTTATTGTATCGAAACCGCCCGCGTATGATTATTTTTGCCTAACGTCTATCTCTTTGAGTCGATAACCTCGGCAAGGCGGTCAAACACCTCATCGAAAGTACCCAAGCCGTTAACCTCAGAATACTTACCCTGCTTAGTGTAGTGGTCGGCTACGATAGCGGTCTGCTGGCGGTACACCTCGATGCGGTTGCGGATAACATCCTCCGAAGCATCGTCGGCACGACCAGAGTCCTTACCGCGCAACAAGATACGCTTTACAAGCTCCTCCTCTGGCACATCCATATAGATCATCACATCAACCTTCGAGCCAATCTCTGAGAGCAATGTATCGAAGATCTCTGCCTGCGCTGTTGTGCGTGGGAAGCCATCGAAGATACAACCCTTATCGTTGTGTGAACGCATATAGTCGCGCACCATCTCCACCACGATAGAGTCTGGTGCAAGCTCACCGCGCGAGATATAACCCTCCATACTCTTACCCAACTCTGTACCACGCTTAATCTCTGAGCGTATAACCTCGCCTGTAGAGATATGGTACAAATCATAGTGCTCAGCCAAACGCGCTGCCTGAGTACCCTTGCCACATCCTGGCGCACCAAAAAGTATAATGTTCAACATTTCTATTAAGTTTTTACAATTTAGCACCCCGCAACGGGTGTCTTAAAAAAAATTTGAGGCAAAGATATATTTTTTTTTGCAATATTCCAATCCATATAATACTTTTGCAGAAAATTTAATAACAGGCATTATGAATAAGGGAGTAACTGAAATTGCATCATTGGGTGAGTATGGACTTATCGACCGCCTTACAGCGCGTCTTAAGAGGCGTAACGCCTCGTCACTAACTGTGGCTGGTGACGACGCTGCGGTCATAGACCTCGGCGAGGAGGTGATGCTCCTAACAACAGATATGATGACCGAGGGTATCGACTTCGACCTCAGCTACTTCCCACTTCAACACCTTGGTTATAAGGCTATTGTACGCGGTGTGAACGATATCCTCGCAATGAACGGCAAGCCTGAGCAGGTGACCGTAGCATTGGGCGTATCGGCAAAGATCTCTGTCGAGGCATTGGATGCCTTGTACGAGGGTATGGAGCGTGCTTGCGAGGAGCTTGGTGTGGATATCGTTGGTGGCGACACTACATCGTCGATGAATGGTCTTATCATCACCATCACGGCTACTGGTCGCGCCAAGAAGGAGGATGTTGTTTACCGCTCGGGGGCTCAGGAGCACGACCTAATCTGCATCACATCGAACCTCGGTGCCGCATATATGGGTCTACACCTCTTGGAGCGCGAGAAGCGCGTATTGAAGGATATAGACAATCCAGAGCCTAAGTTCCAGGGATACGAGTACCTCTTGGAGCGCTACCTCAAGCCTCGAGCACGCCAGAACGTACTTGCAGCGCTACGCGAGGAGGGTATCAAGCCAACCTCGATGATTGACCTCTCGGATGGTCTTGCTTCAGATCTACGCCAGATATGCCGTTCGTCGAAGTGTGGTGCTCGCATCTACCTCGAGCGTATTCCTATCGCACGTCAGACCTCAGACCTTGCCGAGGAGATGCGCATCGACCCAGTAATCGCAGCGCTCAACGGTGGCGAGGACCACGAACTACTCTTCACGGTGCCACTAAGCGCACAGGAGAGCATTATGAAGCTCGGTTTGGTGGATGTGATTGGTCATATCACCCGCGAGGAGGCAGGCGTGGTGCTTGTAACACCTGATGGCGAGGGCATTGCACTCAAGGCACAGGCATTCGACAGATAAAATAGAGGGTATTACTCACCCCACTCTCGGTGCGAGAGCTCAACACCCAACAATTCCACAGCACGCTGCGATATGGTGAGGCATAGCTCCTCTATGGTCGTAGGGTTGAAGTAGAAGGAGGGCGATGCTGGGATGATGATAGCACCAGCCTCCGTAAGGGTGGTCATATTACGCAAGTGAATAAGTGAATAGGGAGCTTCGCGGGCTACGATAACAAGCCTATGACGCTCCTTTAGCATTACATCTGCCGAGCGCTCAATAAGACTTTGTGACACTCCTGAGGCGATACGACCTATAGTACCCATCGTAGAGGGTACGATAATCATACTATCCCAGCGCGCTGAGCCACTGGCAGGCGATGCCCACATATCATCATTGCGATATACCACAACACGGTTATCCGTAGGTATTACCACATTCTCAGACCCCACAACAGCCTGAGCCTCACTACTATATATAATCGCAATACGTTCCACCGAGTCGCTTCTTAGAAGTAGCTCCACACACTGACGTGCATAGATAGCGCCACTCGCGGCGGTAATGGCAACGATGACTTTCATAGGCTACAACTCCAAGATTTTGCACTTCAAGCCCAACTCCTTAGCCCTCTCCAAGAGCGCTGGAAGCACCACACTTGTATTTTTGAAGGACTTAGCGCTGTCGTGCAACGATACGATATCGCCACCACGCAGACCACGAAGGGTCTCCTTAAGGCATAACTGCGGCGAGAGGGCGGTATTATAGTCGCGAGAGAGGACATTCCACATCACAATACGATAGCGCTGCGCTATAGCGTGCAACTGCTTGCGCTTAACACGTGCGTATGGCGGACGAAAAAGCTCAGTATGAAGCATATCTCCTGCAAGGTCCACATCCTCGATATAGCGCTCCAACGAGAGTTCCCAGCCCTTCTGGTGCGAGTAAGTATGGTTACCGATTTTGTGACCTCTGTCGAGGATAAGTTGGTATAGATCAGGGTATAGCTCTACATTCTTGCCCAACACGAAGAAGGTAGCCTTGGCATCGTACTTATCCAAGGTCTGGAGCAACCACTCCGTAACGCCAGGCGTAGGACCGTCATCGAAGGTGAGGAATAGACCCTCCTTGTCATCCATCTTCCAGATGACATGCGGGAACATCCACTTCAAAAATCTGCCTGGTTTAATTCTCATGCTATACCCTATTTAGACCACAAAGATAGTAATATTTTTAATTATTAAAAAATATAGCTACCTTTGCCATCATATAATATATAATAAAGGTATGAAGAGAGTTCTATTTAGCGCCATACTATTGGCAATAGTAATAGTAGCTGGAGGCTGTCGCACTAAGAGCGCACTCCCCGAGAAGAACACCATGGGTAAGGCGTACGATGTGGTGGTTATGTGCAACGACGACGTATGGCGTGGCGACCTTAGCTATGCCGTATGCGATCTGCTGGAGGAGCGAGCACCAGGTCTCACACGCCCCGAGGGCTACTTCAATATCGTAAAGCAGGTAGAGCCAGCCAAGGCCACAGAGCTCGACCGCAAGTACCCTAATATGCTTATTATTAGCATTAACCCTACCGTTTCGCAGGCGACCTACTCACTATCGAAGAACACCTACGCCCGTCCGCAGACACTTATTACCGTAACAGCGCCAAGCGTCGAGAGCGCCACAGCCTTTATCACTGAGGCTACGCCTACCCTACGCGCCGAGTTCGAGAAGGGCGAGCGCAACACCAATAACACATACAACGCTGCACGCCCTGCCGATAAGCTTATGGAGGACTTCAAGGAGCACACAGGACTCGATATGGTCATTCCTGCCTACTTCTACAAGGCTACAACACGCGACAGCGAACTACTATGGTATATACGCGACTTCCCTAAGCGCGCCGATTATATCTTCGCCTTTACAATCCCCGTAGATAGCTCACTACCAGAGGATATGCGTGCCTTCTCGGTGATGTCGGCTATAGATAACAAGCTCGCAACCATATCGAGCAAGGGGGCTGAGCACTCATATATGCGCCTTAGCAACGAGCCATCATCGATGACCTTCACCCCAGAGGTGATGATTGCAGGTCGCCAGTGGATGGAGATTCGCTGCTGGTGGGAGGTAGCCAACGACTTTATGGGCGGTCCTATGGTCGCGTTCGTAAACGTGGACAGCACAACCAATATCGCCACCGTGATAATGTTCGCAATCTACGCTCCTGAGGACTCACAGCGCAACCTTATCCGCGAGCTGGAACACTTGATGTATACAATTAGCAATGAGTAATGAGTAATGAGCAGTGAGCAGTGAGCAGTGAGTAATGAGTAATTAGTAATGGTTAAAAGCCTTTGGCTTTTTGGGGATGAGTTCAGATGGGTTCAGATGAGTTTCATAGAAACCCATAAATTCTTTCCACTTTTCACTTTATAAAACACGCGTCGCATATACCACACATCATAGCATTTCAACAACAAAGGGTGTCCAATCGGACACCCTTATCAATAATAGCTAATCTCGTCTAATAGAATGAGATATTATGGTTAATTGCAAACGTAAAGACCTTTTGAACCTTATAAGGATTTTCTACGCCATAGTTATATCCGCCCTCTGTAGACTCCTCGAGCTCAGAGTAAGATAGACCAGCCTCCCACTCGTTAAGATCCTGTACAAGCGATCTAAACTTGCTAACATCGCCATCATCAGCAGCATCATACAACTGCTCAAAATACCACTCTGCACATTTATCAGGACTGCTGATATTCTCGTGATACCACTGGCACGATACAGATGCTATGCAAACAGCCAAAATAAGAAACCATTTCTTCATAGTTGTAAAAGTTTAAGAGTTAATAATTAATTTAGGTTTGTAATATTAAAACAAAATTAAACAATTTCCCCGAAAAAAGCAAATTTTGGAACATACATTTTCTAATATAGACCAAACAGACAATCTTAGACAGAAACTAATTAATAAGGTAAAATGTTTTTTATGGGTTACTATGAAACTCATCTGAACTCATAAATTTTATTCTGAGTATACTGGGGCGACTGAGTAAACTGGGGATACTGGGGCTTTCCCCAGACTACCCATAATACTCATACTACCCACAATCCCCAGCCAAAAGCCCCAAAAAGGCAAAGCCTTTTAACCATTACTAATTACTAATTTCTCACTACTAATTCTCTCTTAAGTTCCAAGCACTCTCGGGTGTGATGCACAACAAAAAAGGCGCATCCAAAAAGGATACGCCTTAGCTTTGAAAGAGATAGTATGTTATTAGCAGAGGTCGGAGCGCTCAGCACGGCTAACGCCCGAGGCAAGCTCCATCTCGTTTTGTAGCGATATCATCGTGACGATATTCTTTGCGCACTCAGCACCGCCAATCTCCACAACCATAGTCCACTGCACCTGAATCTGAATAATACCATTCATAAGTGGCAAGGTCTCCATAAGTTGCGCCTTGGGGGCCACGATGATAACACCGTCAACATCGGTGTACTGCGCCATAAACTGCGTAGCAACAACCGAGTCGTGTAGCGTAGGCACATACTTAAGCACGATGTTCTCCTCCAAGCAACCCTGAGCTCTAAGCGCCTCAACGACAGCCTCGAGATTGGTTGCCAAGAAATCGGAGCACTCGCTAACAGCGATAACACCAAACTTCATATCTACCGAATTTTCGCTACCACGCTTCATACTATCCACTCTTTTGCAATATGTAATTACTCAGCGATGTACTTTACATACTTCTGCTTAAGCTCTGGGAAACGAGCAACAAGTGCCTCGTATGTCTCCTCAGCCTTAACAACATCGCCCATAGCAGCATAAACCAATGCAAGCTTTGTGCTATTTGTCTCCCAATTCTGAATATCTGCACTTGCAGCGATTGCCTCAGCAAATAGGTTAGCAGCAGTCTGAAGGTCGTTCTGCTCAACAGCGATATCGCCACGAAGAGAGTAAACCAAAGCGTTAATAACCTCAGCAGCAGTGCCCTCGCCATTCTTGTAGCTCTCCAACATAGCCTTTGCGCCCTCAACGTCACCAGCCTTAAGAAGCTCAGCACCTGCAACATAAGCAGCAGTGTTTGCAGCAGCAGTACCAGCGTACTCAGTGATGATAGCCTGGTATGCCTCAACCTCAGCATCTGATGTCAACGCAACAGTCAATGCAGCCTGTGCAGCCTGCTCCTTCTCCTCAGAGCTACCGTTAATCATATTAACAGCGAAGAAAACTACAACTGCAGCGATAGCAACACCGATAACGGTCTTAAGAAGCTTATCGCCATACTTCTCGAAGAAAACCTCCAACTTACCCTTAGTCTCGACCATTAGGTCATTCTCAGGATTCTGTACTTTGTTTGTCATAATTAGTTTAGGTATTAAATTATTTATTCTCTTTTTTTTCGTTATTCGCGACCGATAATCTACCTCTTTCGCAATTCAATCTGCGAAGATACAATAAAATATTGTAATAGCAAAGTTTTGAGAGCAGAAAATTGGAAGGAAGAAGAATAAAGAGCCCTCAAAAGTCCAATTCTTACCTTTCATCTATCCTCTTTACTCTTTCAGTTTTCAGTTTAAAAGGCGGTACCTTTTTGGGGCTTATTACTGGGGATTGTGGGTAGTATGAGTATTATGGGTAGTCTGGGGAAAGCCCCAGTATCCCCTGGCTCCTAACTCATAATCCCCAATCAATCTCCTGCGCGAAGCGCACCACACTTTTCAGTTTTCACTTTAATATGCGCCGCAGACACCACACCTTTCCGTTTAATATCGTCATCCTGAGGAGGGGCAACCGAGACTGTGAGGGTTGCAATCGCGCCCTATGCGCCGACGTGAGGATCTACCGCTGTTTTAGTTCGTTGGAGGATGTAGTCTTGCGTATCAGCACGGTTGTTAACAAAGGTAGATTAATCCCTCTACGAGGGCTTTTCACCGCTCACGCTCGGCATAGTCTGCAAGCAGCCTCTGCTCTCACTTAATCGCGGCGCTGTCCACATAATTGCACAGAAACTGAGTGGGTATCAGCACGGTAACGGTTGCAAATCTTCGCAATGACGATATAAATGCACCATTCTTTACTAATTACTCTTTACTCACTACTAATTATATATATGCGTCGCAGACACCATACTTTTGAGGCAAAACTTCGTAATGCCTCGACTTTGCTACGGCTCGGCAGAACAAGTAAACTTGCTCTGCTCTCACCTTAATCGCAAAGTTCACTTTTCACTTTTCACCTTTCCCACATTTCCCTTTATCCTCTCCAGTCCCGCGCGGGTCATGGGCGTGGTGGCTGCCAATGCCGAGAACTCCTCCTCGGTCATACAATTCCAAGCATCACTATCGAGCGAGAGAGGGTTTACAATTGGATCGAAATTAGGGTTTGTATGGAGCTTTGCGCGCTGGTTGTAGGGGCATACCGACTGGCAAGCATCACAACCAAATATCCAGCCGTCTAAGTCTATCGTCTCGCCCTCAGTGATATGCTCTATCGTGCGACACGAAATGCAACGTCGAGTATCGATATATCTATCCTCCGAGATAGCACCATTAGGGCACGCCTCAACACACCTACGACACTCGCCACAGCCGACAAACTCCTGAGGGCTATCGTACTCATCAACATCCTCATTTATAACAAGTTCACCAAGCAACAGCATCGAGCCATACTCGGGTGTTACAAGTAACGAATTACGCCCTATCCAGCCCAAGCCAGCACGGCGAGCATAACTCTTCTCGGCAAGAGGCGCAGAGTCGGTAAAGACTCTAAATTTAAGTTGTGGAGACTGCTGCTTTAAGCGCTCGGCTAATGCCACAAGCATCTCCTTTATCGTAAGATGATAATCACGATTTAGGGCGTATGATGCAATCTTCGTGCGCCACCCCTCTGAATAGCCACGGCTATACTCCGAGAGATAGGAGACACCACACACCACCACACTCCGAGCCCCCTCGACCAATTTCGAGGCATCGAAACGCTTTTCGCGGTTGCGCTCGAGGTATGATAGCGTGGAGTGATGCCCCTCTGAGAGCCACTCCTCGAAGCGCTGAGCCTCCTCCGCCAATGCCACTGCAGGCACTACACCAACTACATCGAAACCGACTTCCCTTGCGGCATTCGTGATTAAAATCTTAGGTATCATTTAAAATAATTTGGTGCAAATTTAACATTATTTAATAAATTATAGTACCTTAGCACCCGATTTGTCCTCAAATCGAAACTAATATTAAGGAACAATTATGACTTTTAACACTCTACATGAGTTGGTATCGCATAGCGTTGCCAATTTCTCAGAGCGCATCGCCTTTGCAATGATTGGTGGCGAGGAGGTCAGCTATAAGGAGGTGGGCAAACGTATCGCTACGCTACAAGAGCTACTCCTTAATGCTGGTGTGGGTGCTGGCGACAAGGTTGTCATCCTCAGTAGCAGTATGCCTAACTGGGGCGTATCATACTTTGCAATAACCACAGCAGGTATGGTTGCAGTGCCTATTCTTCCCGACTTCACAAGCGATGAGCTCGACCTTATAATCGCACACTCCGAGGCTAAGGCTATCCTCGTATCGGATAAGCTCTACACAAAGCTTACAAAGGAGACCCTCAATAGAATGAATATCGTAGTCCGCACCAAGGGCTTGAACGTTATCTCTCAGCGCGCTACCGAACGCGCCGAGATGTGCATCCCTAAGCCTGAGGACTTGGCAGCTATCATCTACACCTCGGGTACTACATCGAAGCCTAAGGGCGTGATGCTCTCGCACTACAACATCACAGCGCAGACAACTATCATCCCACCACTCTTCGACTACAACCAGGACGACGTACTGCTCTCAATCCTACCGTTAGCACACACTTACGAGTGCACCCTCGGTATGATATACCCATTCTCGCGCGGTGCTCAAGTACACTATATGGACCGTCCACCTACCGCATCGGCACTTATGCCAGCATTGGAGAAGGTGCGCCCTACGGTTATCGCCTCTGTGCCACTTATCATGGAGAAGATCTACCGTGGCAAGGTGCGCCCAACATTCGAGAAGCGCGCCATTACACGCAAGCTATACAGCTGGGACTGGTCGCGCAAGATACTCCATAAGATTGCTGGCAAGTCGCTTAAGAAGCTCTTTGGCGGTCGTATGCGTCTCTTTGCTATCGGTGGTGCTAAGTTCGAGAGCGAGGCAGAGCGCTTCTTGCTCGAGGCGGGCTTCCCATACGGTATTGGCTACGGTCTTACAGAGACTGCCCCACTCCTTGCAGGTGCTGTGGGAGATATGGTGCGCGTCGGCTCTACAGGTCCAGCACTTCCAGCCGTACAGATTCGCTTGGATAATATCAACCCTGAGACCAACCAGGGCGAGATCGTGGCAAAGACACCTTGCTGCATGATGGGCTACTTCAAGAATGAGCAGGCTACCAAGGATGCCTTTACCGAGGATGGCTGGTTCCGCACTGGCGACCTTGGCTATATCGCCGAGGATGGCTGGATCTATATCAAGGGACGCTTGAAGAATATGATTGTAGGTCCTTCGGGCGAGAATATCTACCCTGAGGATATCGAGGAGGTGCTTAACAGCAACCGCTTCGTAGCAGAGTCGGTAGTTACAGAGGAGGATGGCAAGCTTATTGCCTTGGTACACTTCGACACTACAGCCTTGGAGGAGGCATACGACGTGTTTAAGAACAAGCTATCATCAAGTTCGGATGCTGCACAGCGTAAGATGGAGGAGATCAAGCGCGAGGTTATGGAGTATGTAAACTCTAAGGTCAACCGCTTCTCAAAGATTACGAAGGTTGTGGACAACGAAGGCGAGTTCGAGAAGACCCCAACCAAGAAGATCCGCCGCTTCAATATCAAGCGCAGCGACAAGAAGCAGGAGGAGCAGAAGTAAGCTTCTGAAGATAATTTGCAATACTTTTTGCGGGCATAGCCACTTTTTCCCGCAAAAAGTTTGCAGATTAAAAAAACTTATGTACTTTTGTGCGCTCTTTAACAGAGGGCTATTATGAGAATGCTGTTGTAGCTCAGTGGTAGAGCACTTCCTTGGTAAGGAAGAGGTCGTCAGTTCAAGCCTGATCAACAGCTCAGAGAAATCAACCAATGATTGGAGTGCCACCGTTAGGTGGCATTTGTTTTTAATGACAATACTGGATGCTTGCATACAAAGTATTGCCATTAAAAATAAATATCGCTTTAGGCGGCTACAATCATTGGTTGATTTCCTTAGCGCCACAAGGCAAGACGAGCGACAGCAAAGTCAAGTCTGATCAACAAACACAAGTCAAGTCTGATCAACAAACACAAGGCAAGACGAGCACAACGAGGTCGGGTATCACGAAAACTTTCCTATTGTCTCTTTTTTAAACTGAAAAGTGAAAACTGAATTTTTTATCTTTCCCTTTTTTTAATCTCGCGCGAAGCGCACCTTACTTTTCAGTTTAATACGCGTCGCAGACACCATTCATTACTAATTACTCTTTACTCACTACTAATTGGGAGAAGAACGACGTATAAGATTTGAGTGCAACCTACTACCGCAAACTTTTTTAGGTAAAATATTCGCTTTTACAAAACCATTTCATTAACTTTGTAGTCCGAACTAAGAGACCGAGAGTATGAAGAAGAGTGTGATTGGCATCGGTAATGCGCTTACCGATATGCTTGTAAATCTTTCAAACGACAATGTGCTTACCGAGTATCAGCTCGCCAAAGGCTCTATGAGCCTTGTGGATAGCCAGCTGCAAACCGCTATATCTAAGTCGGTGGCAGGATTACCCTACTCACTATCGTTGGGTGGCTCGGCGGCAAATACCATTCGCGCAATGGCGCAACTTGGCACCGAGACCGCGTTTATTGGTAAGGTGGGCGAGGATAATACGGGAGATTTCTACGAGCAGGCACTGCGCAATTTGGGCATTGCACCCTACATCCTCCGCTCAGAGAATAAGTCGGGTAAGTGCGTGGCGCTGGTATCGAAGGATGGCGAGCGCACCTTCGTGACACACCTCGGAGCAGCGTTAGACCTTGTAGCCGAGGATATAGACCCTGCAATCTTCGACTCATACGACTACCTATATATCGAGGGTTATCTTGTTCAGGACCACGACCTTATACGCAAGACTATAGAGCGCGCTAAGGAGCACGGTTTGAAGGTTGCTATCGACCTTGCATCATTCAACGTCGTGGAGGAGAACCGCGACTTCCTTCGCGATATCGTGGAGAAGTATGTAGATATTCTCTTTGCAAACGAGGATGAGGCGAGAGCCTTCAGTGGCGAGAGCGAGCCTATAAACTCTCTACAGTTTATCAGCCAGATGTGCGAGTTAGCAGTAGTTAAGATTGGTACACGCGGTGCCCTTATCAAGCGCGGCGAGGAGTTGGTTCAGGTGGGAATTATGGCGGCTGCAAAGCGCGTAGACACCACCGGTGCTGGCGACTTCTACGCCGCAGGCTTTATGGCAGGCCTGTGCGAGGGTCTAACACTTCGCCAGTGTGGCACTATGGGCGCTATCGCCGCAGGTAAGGTTATCGAGATTGTAGGCACAACCCTTAGCCAGGAGGCGTGGAACGAAATCGACACCCTCTGCCAGCAGGTGCGCACAGAGCAGTACCTATTTTAAATAGTAGGTGGCACACGCTTTCATACTTATATATTATATATACAAGCATAGTTATAAGCAAAATCTATATAGCGATAAAATAATACAATCAAAAATCTATTGCAGATAACGAAATAACTGTTATCTTTGCATCAGAAAAAGAAAAATAAACCAAAAACAAACATAAACCTATAAAACTTAAAAGAGTATGAAAGATTTGAAAGGAACTAAGACTGAGAAGAACTTGTGGGAGGCTTTTGCTGGTGAGTCACAGGCTCGTAACAAGTATACATATTTTGCATCTAAGGCTAAGAAGGACGGCTACGTTCAGATCTCTAAGATTTTCGAGGAGACAGCTGCTAACGAGAAGGAGCACGCTGAGATTTGGTTCAAGCTTCTTCAGGGCATCGGCTCAACAGCTGAGAACCTAAAGAGCGCAGCTGAGGGCGAGAACTACGAGTGGACTGATATGTACGCTCAGATGGCTAAGGATGCTCGCGAGGAGGGCTTCGACCACATCGCATTCCTCTTCGACCAGGTTGGTAAGATCGAGAAGGAGCACGAGGAGCGTTACCGTAAGCTATTGGCTAACGTAGAGGGTGGCTTGGTATTCTCACGCGATGGCGATATGATCTGGCAGTGCTCAAACTGCGGTCACATCCACGTAGGTCAGAAGGCTCCTGAGGTATGCCCAGTATGTGTTCACCCACAGGCTTACTTCCAGATTAAGGCTGAGAACTATTAGTAGATATTTAAGCGAAGTAGCCCAACTCAATTCTGTGTTGGGCTACTTTTTGTATATAGCAAGGTATGAACATCTATGCAATTATAGCGATACCTCTCTTAGGTACTGTACTCGGAGCAGCTACGGTGCTCTTTGTTAAGGATAAAACCTCAGCGCGCCTACACAACGCCTTGATAGGCTTTGCTGCGGGCGTGATGGTGGCAGCGGCAGTGTGGTCGCTTATTATCCCAGCACTCGACCTATCTGCCGATATGGGCAAGCTAAGCTGGATGCCTGCTGCGGTGGGCATAATGCTCGGTATGCTCTTTCTGCTTGCGCTGGATAGCCTTGTGCCTCACACCCACCCTGGTACAGACACACGCGAGGGATTAGCCTCGTCGCTTGGCAAGCGCCAGATGCTTATGCTTGCCGTGACACTCCACAACATCCCCGAAGGTATGGCTGTGGGTGCAGTTATAGCGGGTGCTATGACGGGTAATGCCGGGATCAGCATCGCTGCAGCTACGGCACTTGCTGTGGGTATGGCGATACAAAATATCCCCGAGGGCGCGATAATATCACTACCTCTGCGTAGTGAGGGTCTATCACGCAAAAAGGCCTTCGGCTTTGGCACGCTATCGGGCGCCGTGGAGCCTATCTCTGCCCTTGTGATGATACTCCTCTTTGAGCATATCGCGGGCGCACTACCCTATCTACTCGCCTTCTCAGCTGGTGCGATGCTATATGTTGTTGTCGAGGAGCTTATCCCCGAGACCCAACAAGGTAAGCACTCCGATATCGGCACTATAGCCTTCGCCATAGGCTTTATCATTATGATGATTCTCGATATCGCACTGGGATAGAAACGAACTGAAAAGTGGAAAGTGAAAAGTGTGGTGTCTGCGACTTTTTATTAGGGAGATTAAGGAGATTACGGAAATTAGGGAAGTTAGGGAGATGGTATCAAGCGAAACTCTAAACTCCTTAAACTCCCTAAATTCCCTGTTCACTTTTCACTTTATTTCTTGTCAGAAGGGGCATAAATAATTAGTAATTAGTAGAGAGTAATTAGTAATAGTTTCGCTTGTGCCAAGCGACAGATGAACATACAGGGTTGCACGACCTAATTTCTTGTCAGAAGGGGTCAGATGCAACGCTCGGCAAAAAAAATGCGGATGGGCTGTACTTTGGCGTACTGCCCATTCGCATTTATTTTTGATAGCGGCAGCAGATGTGCCCCTTATCACAAGAAATTAAGGGTTTACCTCAAGCAACTCCACCTTAAACTCCAACGCCTCGTTAGGACCGATGTCTGCACCAGCACCACGCTCGCCGTATGCAAGTTCTGAAGGGATCCAAAGGGTGATCTGACCACCAGCCTTTACAAGCTTCATACCCTCAGTCCAGCCAGGGATAACACCGTTAAGTGGGAATGAGATAGGCTCGTTGCGCTCGTAGCTTGAGTCGAAGATATCGCCAGCGCGGTTCTTACCCTCGTAGTTTACAAGAACTACATCTGTATCCTCAGTTGCCTGAGCACCTGTACCCTCGCGGTCGATGCGGTAGAGAAGACCAGACTCAGTCTTCTGAACACCCTCCTGCTTCTCAATCTCTGAAAGCCACTCTGCTGAAAGCTCAGCATTCTCCTTCATAGCCTTCTCGCGCTCTGCCATAGCCTTAGCACGCATCTCGTCGGTGTGACGCTGGAAAGCTGCAATCATCTGCTCCTCAGTCATACGCATAAGAGAGTCGATCTGAGTTGGATCCTCAACACGCTTAGCATCCTCGATAGCAAGAAGAACAAACTCCATATCGATATCAGCCTCGAGACCCTTAACAGCAGCACCCATATTCTTACCAAGCATAGCAGCTACCTTCTCACGAGTGAACTCCTCGTTATAGAGAGCTGGCAACTCTGGCAAGGTGTCAGGCTGGTCAGTCTCGATCATCTCCTGAGCACGCTTAGCATACATATAAGGCATCTGAACAGTGTACTGGTACTGCATCATCTGGTTGCGCACCTCCTTGATCTCGTCACCCTCAAGGTCACCGTTCGTGTAGAAATCCTTGATATTCTTGATAACAACTTCACGGTCGATATCAAAATCCTTCATACCGATGCTGAAGTTAAGACCAAGGTTCATACCAGCAGCGTATGACAATGAGTCTGCAGCTGTAGACTGAGCAGAAAATTTTGCGCCGCCATTGCCACAAGCAACAGCAGAAAGCGCTACAGCAATAACTGCTGAAAATACGAAAAACTTTTTCATTGTAATTGTTTAGTTTAAGTTTATGTAATAATATCTATTTATATCTTTCCTACTCTGCATCTTAGCCACAGCCTTACACACCCTTGCCTAAGACACATAAGCGCACAAAGGTAAGTAAAAAATCGTAATGTTAGCACCCCTCAGAGGCAAATATTTAGAATAGTTTTAGTATATTTGCACTATAAATGATAGATGCAAGTATGGGAGTAGATAGAAATCTAAGAAATATAGAGAGCGACAAGGAGTTTGAGAGCCGCATACGCCCGCAGGCGTTGCAGAACTTCTCGGGTCAGGATAAGATTGTCGCCAACCTAAAGATATTTATCAAGGCGGCACTTATGCGTGGCGACTCGCTCGACCACACCCTACTTCACGGTCCTCCAGGACTTGGTAAGACCACGCTTGCGAATATCATCGCCAACGAGATGGGAGCACAGCTAAAGGTTACCTCGGGTCCTGTGCTCGACAAGCCTGGCGACCTCGCGGGATTGCTTACGAACCTCAACCCTGGCGACGTGCTCTTTATCGACGAGATTCACCGCCTCAGCCCTATTGTGGAGGAGTATCTCTACTCTGCAATGGAGGACTTCAAAATCGACATTGTCCTCGACAAGGGTCCTGCAGCACGCTCCATACAGATTGAGCTCGCCCCGTTCACCCTCGTGGGCGCTACAACACGTAGCGGTCTGCTTACATCACCACTGCGTGCTCGCTTCGGCATCACCTGCCACTTGGAGTATTACGACGCTCCAGTGCTTGCAAATATCGTAAAGCGCTCAGCATCAATACTCGACATCTCTATCGACGACGATGCAGCCTTGGAGATAGCTCTACGCTCACGCGGTACGCCACGTATCGCCAACGCCCTACTACGCCGTGTCCGCGACTTTGCAATGGTCGAGGGTGAGGGTCATATCGACGTGGAGATTACGCGCGTGGCATTGGCAGCGCTCAACATTGATGCTCGCGGCTTAGATCAGATGGATAACAAGATACTTGCAACCATCATCGAGAAGTTCAACGGTGGACCCGTGGGTCTAAACACCGTAGCCACAGCCGTAAGCGAGGAGGCAGGAACTATCGAGGAGGTCTACGAACCATTCCTAATTAAGGAGGGTTTCCTAAAGCGCACACCGCGCGGCAGAGAGGCAACAGAGCTCGCATACAAACATCTCGGCTACGCCTACGGCGGTAGCGAGGAGCAGTCGCTGTTCTAAACTCGACTCAGAAATAAATAAAACTCGGAGACCATTTAAGCCTCCGAGTTTTTGTTTATTGTATAATATCTAAGATTTTAGTAAAGTCGTCGATTATATAGTCGGCGTTTGCCTCGACGAGTTCTTCGCGAGTGGCGTTGCCGAACGTAACTGCAATAGCGCGAACATCAGCACCGTGGGCCATAGCTACATCAACGGGCATATCACCCACCACCATAACATCCGAAGGAGCGTAATTAAGCTCTCTGAGCGTCTTTAAGACTGGCTCTGGGTCTGGCTTATGCTTAGTGACATTATCTGAGCCGAGAACGTAAGGGAAATACTTAGAAACGCCCATACGCTCCAAGAAGTAGAGCAGCGACTGCGACTGGCGCGACGAGGCAACACTCATCTTAATGCCCATAGCGTCCAAACAAGCAAGGGTCTCGCTAACACCTGGGAAGAGTGAAGGGATAAGTTCCTCGACACTCTCCATAAAGATATCGCGGTAGGCATCCACACAGCGCGCAGCCATATCTGTCCCTACATCGGGATACATAGCCTTAAAGCTATTCTCAAGTGTAAGACCTATGGTCGAGGCGCACTCCTCGTCGCTCTTGACGGGTAGACCAACCATACGCATAGTGCGCTGCATTGTAACAATGATATTTTGGCGTGTGTCGCCTATAGTACCGTCGAAGTCGAATATTATTAGCTTTGGTTTCATAACTCGTTATATCTAAAAAGAAATGCAAATGAGCGACAACGGTGCTGCCCATTTGCATTCATAATATTTACAAAAAGGATTAGAAGTACTTGATGACCTTATCCTCTATTGCCGAAATCAAATTATTAGCTGCTGACGATGCACCAATACGGAACAAGTCGGTGGTGAGCCACTCCTTGCCCAAGACCTCCTCAACGATAGTGTAGTACAAAGCTGCATCCTCAGGAGTCTTAACGCCACCAGCAGCCTTGAAACCAACCTTGCGACCAGTCTCCTTGTAGTAATCCTTGATAGCGTGGCACATCACAAAGGCAGCCTCAGGGGTAGCAGCGATATCAATCTTACCAGTAGAGGTCTTAACGAAGTCTGCGCCAGCAAACATAGAAACAAGAGAGGCACGACGGATAAGCTCAGGAGTCTTAAGAGCACCCGACTCGATGATAACCTTCAGAACAACATCCTTAGCCTCCTCGCGCAAAACCTCAACCTCAGAGGCAGCCTCAGCCTCGTGACCCGCAAGCATCATACCTGGATTAAGAACGATATCTACCTCATCGGCACCATTCTCGATAGCCATAGCAACCTCCAAAGCCTTAACCTCAATAAAACTCTGCGACGCAGGGAAAGCGCCAGCAACAGAGGTAATACGCATAGGCGTGCCGTCGATCTCAAGACCTACAGTCTCAACAAATGGAGGATAGACACAGATAGATGCCACGTTAGGGATATTAGGGAACTTCTGATAAAAGTCAACAGCCTTACGAACGAACGAACGCACAGACTCCTCGTTGTCGTTGCACGAAAGCGTTGTAAGATCAATTGCCGAGTAGCAGAATTTGTAAACATCTACATTACCATTACGGTGTGCTGCCATCTTAACCTTGGCAACCTCCTTTGCCACCTGAGCCTCGCTTGGGGCTGGTGCGTATCTCTCTAATTCCTTTGCGTAGTCCATAACTATCGTTTTTGCAATCACAAATATAAGCATTATTTTTCATTCACGCAACGCCTAACGAAATTTTTAAGAGCTCTGGCGCAATAATTCGCGGGGCGTATGCGAGCAAAATACCCATTATATTTAGCGTAACACTTGCAAACGTTTCGCCAAGAGAGCGAAAATCCTTCGCAGATAATATGCGATATATATGCTATTCACTTGCATATATACCCAAATAGATGGATATCAGAACAAGTCAGCCTCAACACTATTTATATACGCATACGCGCGCGCGGAAGGACCTTGTATCTAAACAAACAGATAGAGCGAAAGAACACACCAAACTATAAAGCCATCTCAGACTTCAGGACAGAAAAAAAGCACACCTCCATAGGTGTGCTATATGTAGTGATATGAAGCTGATACTACTCGCTAACTTCGTAGCTTTCAAACGAGCCATCAGTATATAGAACGATCACTCGCTTCGCCTCTTTTCCGCCGATTTTAGATGTAGAGTTTTTTATCACTGGCTCATTTTTCAACTCCGCAAAACTCTCTGAGATTTCAATATTTTTCTTCGCCTCGAAACGTGGGGGCTCTACCGCAGCACCGAAATCTGAAAAGAGCTGGGCAGAAGAGGGAGCATCAGGAGTACCAGTGCGCGAGAACTCGACGCCATCCAACAAGAGCCAATCAGGGTTCACATCAGGGAAAGCACGGAGAATTTTCACCACAAAATCGTAGCTCGGCTTGTTGCGACCAGACCTAATATGAGAGATCGCCGAAGCCTCCACACCGAGAGCTTTTGCAAGCGACGACGCTGTTAAGTTGTATTTTGAACACAAAATTTCGAGTTTCTCCTTCATCTTTCCTATTTTTTACAAAGATACAAACTTTATTCTTGTAAAACAAATTATTTTTACAAAAGTAATCAAACGACAATTGTTAATAAGTATTAAATTTGTAATTTACACAATTATGGATAAACTCGTAAAATGGAAACACCTATAATTTAATTTATGTTAAATTACACTAATTACTCATTTTATGG
>JAZQYM010000029.1:0-22698 GCA_045633525.1 Alistipes sp.
CGCGCTCCTCCTCAGAGATATTCTGAGCAGCAGCCCAACGCTTAGAACCCTCGATTGTAATCTGCTGTGGTGTACGGATACCTGCTACAACGTCCTCGCCCTGTGCATTGATAAGGTACTCACCGTTAAAGATGTTCTCACCAGTTGCAGCGTCACGAGAGAATGCTACACCAGTTGCTGAGTTCTCACCCATGTTACCGAATACCATCGCCTGAACAGATACTGCTGTACCCCAAGCCTCAGGGATGTTGTTGAGCTTACGGTAAAGGATAGCACGCTCGTTCATCCATGAACCGAATACTGCGCAGATTGCACCCCAAAGCTGCTCCCAAGCGCTTGTAGGGAACTCCTTACCTGTCTGCTCCTTTACAGCCTTCTTGAATGCTGCAACGAGCTCCTTAAGATCCTCAGTTGTAAGGTCAGTATCAGCCTTGATACCGCGCTTCTCCTTCTGAGCCTCGATGATAACCTCGAATGGATCCTGATCCTCCTTAGAAGCAGGCTTCATCTCAAGTACAACGTCACCGTACATCTGTACGAAACGACGGTATGAGTCCCATGCGAAACGTGGGTTGCCAGAGAGCTTAGCTACAGCCTCAACAGCCTCATCGTTCATACCGAGGTTAAGGATTGTATCCATCATACCTGGCATTGATGCGCGTGCGCCAGAACGTACTGAAACCAAAAGAGGAAGTGTTGAATCACCGAACTTGCGACCAGTAAGGTTCTCGATGTTCTTAATAGCTGCCTCAACCTCAGGACGAAGCAACTCAATAACACGCTCCTTACCCTCCTTGTAGTACTCTGAACATACATCAGTTGTGATTGTGAATCCTGCAGGTACAGGAATACCAATCAAGTTCATCTCAGCGAGGTTGGCACCCTTACCGCCAAGCAACTCTCTCATCTTGCCGTTACCCTCAGCCTCCTTGTTGCCGAAGGTGTAGACACGCTTTACATCTGCCATAATTCTTTAATTTATAATTAGTTAATGTGATAATTACATATAATAATGTGTTGCTATTTGCCTAATAGGCATAGAATAGCTTACAAAAGTAATTAAAAATTTTTGAAAATGCAATATTTGCCTAATAATTATACAGATGAAAACGCGATTATTTATTATGAACGTTGGCTGTTTATCAATATGCGTAGGTTAACATTTTCTCTTTTTAATCATTCGACGAATCCATAAATAGTATCCCGTAAGAGGTAGCGTAGCGCCGAGCATAGCGGCTAAAAACCACATTACTCGTGATAGGTAACCTCCCCAATTTCCGACGTGTATTGAGTAGATCCAACCTCGCACTTTGCGGTTATAATCCGAATCTTCGTATATGGTGATATCCGTTATCTCTCCACTATTATTATCAAACGAATACTGGTCTGAGGCACGTTGGTTGCCCCATCCTGGTTGCTTAACTGAAACAGAACCATCCGATACTGTCATCTCTAAATAGTTAGTACATTTATCAGTGACGCTATCTACTGCACTTTGCCAATAGATGTATCTCTCTGTATTAGCGTTACGATTTTTGCCTTTTTGTGGTGCGTGTGTCTCATTGTTCGATTTTGTCTCTACACCAAAGAGAGAGTAAAATCCCTTGCTATACCACTCAAACGACCATGTGAGACCTGTTAGGGCCATGGCAAGAAGTAGGAGTGTAGCATATACGCCACCCACAGCATGGAGGTCGTACCAAAATCTGCTCCATCCCTTTCGTATCTCAATCTTGGAGCGATTTTTGAGACTCTTAATACCTTTAGGCCACCATAGTACAACGCCAGTGATGATAATTATAACCATTAGCAATGTGCTGATGCCTACGATTACTTTGCCCCAATATATCGCGCCATCCTCTGGTTTGGAGTCCATAAGCCAGCGATGCAGGCGAAACATGGTCTTGAAAAAACCTAAGCGACCAGGCTCACCAAGCACCTCTCCACTATATTGGTCAACAAAGATTGCCGAGTGTTTCGGAGTGTTGATGTTAACCTTATAGCTGCGCTCTGGATTATCGCTGATTGTAACGCCAGTGATGCGACGTCCCTCCTCTAAAAGAGGCTCTACATTTGCTAACAGCTGGTCGATAGGTAGAGGTTTATCTGCAACAGTTTTAGTGTAATAGTAGTCTCGCTGGATATGTTGTGTTATCTCCTTTTCAAATATGAGCATAGCACCTGAAAAGCAGGTGATGGTGATGACGATACCTAAAGGTAGCGAAAACCATAGATGTGCCTTTTTGAATAGTTTGCGCATAGGGCTTGTGTTAGTTTATAGGGTTAAGGCGACCAATGCCCTTAATTTGTGTTGCCTCCACGGTTAAGCCCTTGGTTGCCACTGCCGTATTGGTGTCGATAGCGTAGATGGCAGGGTAGTCATTTGTAAGGGTTACTGCTATGTAGCACTTGCCATTCTCGGAGTATGGATCATTGCCAAAGCCTGATATAGTATCGGCAGATGGTAGTCCTGTTACAGGTGTGAGAGTTGCGCTCTCTGTGTCGAATATGGCAAGGCGTGATGCTGTCATCGTTGTTGATGGTGCAAGAGGCATATCATACATAAGCATCAAGAACTTATTGCCACCAATATACCAGGTGCGTAGGAATGAGTGACCATTTGCCAAAGCCTCAATGTCTACATAGTAGTCGGGATCGAACTCCTCTGTCCCCGCCTTGATGCGCACAACACCTGCAGGTAGGGTTGTCTGCTGACGTACATCAGCCATACTCTTTGCGTAGGATGGCGAGAATACGTAGATGTCGCCACTATCATCCTTCCAAATCATTTGATAATACTGCGACTTGTTGCGACCACAAGCGTAGCTAATCTTGTCGGTACGAATAAGACGCTTTGAGGATAGGGTGTGGTCATCGAATATCGCTACCCAGCACTCATCTGGGTATTGCGTCCACTGCAACTCCCCCTCCTTATATGCTCCAGAGCCTGAGCCACCAGCCTCTCTCTTTACTAAGTCCTCATTACCCGACTTTACCCATTTGCCACCTTCGGTGTTGACACCATATTGGCTTAGTCCCATAGGAACGGCAGCAGCAAATATTTTGCCATCGACCTCTTCGATACCAGCCAAGGTCACAAACTCGCCATTGCCGAGGAAGTTCTCGGATAGATACTGCTCCTCAAGGGTGTTGTTTGTGGTGTAGGTCTCGGCCTCAACATCGAGATACGATATGAGGATAGACTTTGGTAGATACCCCTTGTCGTCAGCCCACTCCGCAGGACCGTCGCCTGTGGAAAAGGTCATGATATATTTGTCATAGATGCCGTATGTGGTAAATCTGCGCACGGCATACTCTGCAGGGCGTGCCGAGAGAGAGTAGTCGCTATTCATTACATATGAGCGTGTAGTACCTGCATTACCTTGATTGTATGTAAGACCGTATAGATATTTATCTCCCCAAAATACCCAGTATGTTGCTCCGTCATTTACCAAACCGTTGGTCATGCTAACTACTCCACTACTAAGGTCTGAGGCTGTAACCAAGGCGTTGGTCGTTGAGCCTGTAAATGTGCCTTGTGTGGCAAGAACATAAGGACGCTCCGAGTCATTGTCCTGTAATCCATTATTAGGATTGTGTGTGTGGCTCTCGCAAGCTGCTATTGCTACGAGTGAGAAGATTGAAAATGTCGCTACTGCGAGTTTGGTTAAAATTCGTTTTTTCATACTATTATTTGTTATATTATTAATTCAAATCTATCTGCTTCCAAATGTTATGCGAAGTTTTGCATAAAAGGCTCTGCCCGCCTTCTGAAGGCTAAAGTTGTCGTAGAGTCGCTCGTTTGTTAAGTTACGACACTCGGCAGAGATGTTGTATTTGCCACCTTTAAGAGTGTAGCTTAGCGATATGTTGTGCGCAAATTGGTTGGGCACCATATAGTCGTTCTTGTTAGAGCCTATGCGTGACGAGTAGTAGTAGAAGTGGTGTGTATATTGGTTGTCGTATGTTAGCGATAGGGTATTACCCTTTGCTATGCAGTCGTTCCACGATAGGGTTAGAAAGGTGTCTGCAAATAGGTATGGAATGTTTGGCATACGATCGCCATAACCCAGATTAGGCATCGACGAGCCTATTGCTGTAGGCATATTGTCGCGCACATCCATATAGGTGAAGTTGCCACCTACAGATACTATACCAGAGTAACTATATCGAGCCGACGCACTTACTCCTAAGGTGCTTACTCTGCCATAGTTTATGTAACTTGCAGCCGCCTTGCCACCGCTGAGGTCTACAATGTTGCGCTGAATGTAGTCGTTTGTATTACGCCATACATAACTACCCTCAAGGTAGATGCTGTGTTCACCATTTGTGCCGTAGGAGTCGGTGTAGCTAAGACTTAGGTTGAGGTTGTCACTACTCTCTGGGCGTATGCCAATATCACCCATTTCAAGATCTTCGTCGCCAAACATCTCCTCAATAGTAGGAAGACGATAGGCTCTTTCGAATGATAGTTTGGTTTGTAATTTCGGTGTGATTAGGTATGTGCCTGCTGCACCATATCCTATGGCATCCTCGCTGCGTGAGGTAGCAACATACTCGGTCATATTGCTGTCAGTGGCAATTGGACCATTCACATTTAAGATGTAGTATTTGGCAAATAGAGAGGCGTTCCAACGCTCAGTAGGTGCGAGACGATATTGCAGACCGGTGATATTTTTGGTTGTCTGTTTATCGATATTGTCGTTTGCAGCCTCCTTTGCAAGCAGAGAGGTGTTAGAACGACGAAAATGTGTTAAGACGTTGTTTATTGTGATAGTGTGTGCATCACTAATCGCGTAGTTGAGCGTGGATGTTGTACTCCAATTATGGTTTGTCGAGCGAGTGTGCTGGTACGATTGCTCTCCTGGAGAATTTAGACGCTTAGTCTCACCCAACCAATTATATTTGTATTGTGCGGTGTCGATATTATATGTGATGTTGTGATTGTAGTTGGCTGTAAGGGTGAGGTCTAATCCCTCAATGCCTAAATCACGCTTAAGATACTCCATAGAGGGCATCATCGAGTGACCACGACGAACCTTATCGCCATAGACAATCTCCTGACGAACGCCAGTCTGTATCTCCTTGTAGAATTGTGAGTAGTTGAGTGTGAACATCAATCGGTCTGCCCACTCCTTTTTTACTACACCGACCTTAGCAACAAGGCTCTCATTGTGATATGTGTCGTGGAAACGCTCCACTTGTTGAAGTTTTGAACGATCTATGCGACCTGTTTCAAAATCCTCGATAGGTACATCTACTTTGTAGTTGTTGCGCGAGTAATTCTGAAATGCGTACACCTCCCATGTAAAACCATTTTTTAATCTCTCTCCAGCATTTATTGAAGTGCGGTGTGTGGAGAACGAGCCAAAAGAGTAGGATGCATCTGCCCACCATTTACGATGTGTTTTTTTTGTTACGATATTGATAACACCACCCAAAGCATCTGCTCCAAAGCCAACGGGTACAACACCACGATATACCTCGATGCGATCAGCATATCCGGCGGGTATATTATTGAGCGAAAAGGCGTTGCCTACACCCTCCTGAGGAACACCATCTATGAATATTTTTACGTGCTTGCCAGCAAAACCATCTATCATCAGCGACATATCAGAGCCTACGCCTCCTGATTCGCGGAGCTTTAGTCCAGGAGCGTTTGCCAATGCATCGGCAAGATTCTTAGTGGTATTCTTTAACGGTTTTGTGTCGACAGCCACTGCGTTAAATGCCGAGCGTCGGATGCCTCCTACACCCGATGCTGATACAACAACAGCATCAATCTCTGTTGATGTCTCTGAAAGTTGAAAATCTACATTTTTATTGGTGCTTAGTGCAACGTCGATACTCTTCTCGGTATATCCCATCATCTGGGCTGTGAGCCTAATATTGCCTTCTGGGATATATAATGTGTAGCGACCCTGATTATCGGTTGTTGTGCCGATTGTGGTATTATCGACATATATAGAGGCATATGGTAGAGCATCTCCATCGCTATCTTGTACGACACCGCTAATCATTATCAATGATGGTGGCTCAGTGGCAAATAGCGGTATAGATATTAATAGTGATATTATAAATAAAGTATATCTTCGTACTGCACCCATAGTTGTTTTAGTTTACTAATTTCTATGGTGCAAAGATACCTCTATCCAGAAAGGTGGGCAATCCCTTAATTTGGGGAAATTGAGTCGCTCGACTCCCTAAAATATGGGGGATGGTGGTGTTAAATAGTGTAGATGTGGGGTAGTGTGATGCTATTTGATAACTCCGCTACCTACAACAATGTCATTCATATACCACGCTGCAAACTGACCTGCAGTAATACCTCGCTGTGGCTCGTCAAAGAGGATATATAGAGCATCTTCATCCATTATAAGCTCAGCCTTTTGAAGAGGTTGACGATAGCGTATGCGAACATCATATCTGCGACGCTCACCAATCTTCATCTTGTCGATGGGGTCAACCCAGTGTACCTCGTTATGAACTATACGCAATGCCTTGCGGTAGAGGCCTGGGTGGTTGTCGCCCTCACCAACATATATCACATTCTCGGCTACATCTGTGCCGATAACAAACAACGACTCCTTGCGACCACCGATGCCTAAACCCTTGCGTTGACCTATGGTGTAGAAGTGTGCGCCTTGGTGTGTGCCAATCTTCTTGCCGTCGCGTACTGTTAGTCGATATGGTTCGGCAAGTGCTTTATAATCATTATCTTCGCAGTTGCGAACAAAGCGTGGTGACTGGGGTAGTATCTCGTGGATATTACCCTCTTTGGTTTTTAGTTTCTGCTGTAGAAACACGGGCAAATCGACCTTGCCCACGAAGCAGATGCCCTGCGAATCTTTGCGCTTTGCAGTTGCTAATTTCTGCTCCTCGGCAATGCGTCTAACCTCTGGCTTTAGGAGGTCACCAATAGGAAACATTGCGTATGATAGTTGCTCTTGCGTGAGCTGGCAAAGGAAGTAACTTTGATCCTTATTGGGGTCACTGCCAGCAAGTAGTTGGTAGTGTATATTGCCTTCGCTATCAATATATTCGCCTCGTCTGCAGTAGTGTCCCGTAGCTACGCGCTCTGCACCGAGCTTTAGGGCCTCCTTAAGGAATACATCGAACTTGATTTCGCGGTTGCAAAGCACATCGGGATTAGGTGTTCGCCCAGCCTCATACTCGGCAAACATATACTCTACAACGCGTTTGCGATACTCCTCCGAAAGGTCTACATAATGGAACTCTATATCAAGGCGCTTGGCGACAAGCTCAGCGAAAACTTGGTCGTCATACCATGGGCAGTCGCCCTCGAGAGTGCCTGTTGTGTCGTGCCAATTGCGCATAAAGAGTCCGATAACCTCGTGACCCTGCTCCTTGAGCAAGTACGCAGCTACCGAAGAGTCTACGCCGCCAGAAAGACCAACTACAACACGCATATAATAAGTGGTTTATCGCTTTTATTTAATGAGCTGCATAAACTCGTCACGTGTGCGAGGATCTGAGAGGAATACGCCAGTGAATGCCGATGTTGTGGTTACAGAGCGCTGCTTCTCAACACCGCGCATCTGCATGCAAGTATGGCTTGCCTCGATTACAACAGCTACGCCAAGTGGATTTAATGCCTGCTGGATGCTGTCGCGAATCTGTACGGTAAGGCGCTCCTGTACCTGAAGTCGGCGTGCAAAGCATTCAACAACACGCGCAATCTTCGAAAGACCAGTGATATGACCGTTAGGAATGTATGCAACGTGCGCCTTGCCGATAAATGGTAGCATGTGGTGTTCGCAAACCGAGAATAGCTCGATATCCTTAACCAGTACCATCTGCTGATACTCCTCCTTGAACATCGCTGAGCGCAGAATGGCAATAGGATCCTGGGCATAGCCCTTGGTGATGAATGACATCGCCTTAGCTACGCGCTCTGGGGTCTTGATAAGTCCCTCTCGGTCTGGATCCTCGCCAAGAAGGCGTAGAATCTCGCGATAGTGACCCATAAGCTCCTCAATCTTCTCCTGATTGTATATATCCTCTCGTTTGTAGTTTGTAATTACCTCGCTCATACTTTAGGTATGTTCTATAAATTAGCAAAAGTGTTATCTTATTTAAGATAGATTCTTTTCGGTTACTTTTGAATATATTTCGGCATATATCTCATCTTTACTCAGTTACAATGCTCGCATTGCGCCTTCGCAAGAGATGAAATATCTACTCGAAATATACTTCAAAATTAACTCGAACTAATTTATAGAACCTACCTTTATATATATTATTCAGCAAAAGTATGTATTTTAATGGGAATGTGCAAATTTGGGAATAAAAAAAGAAATCGTTTAACGAAGAGTTGTTACAAAATGTCACTCTTGTTATACAATTTCTAATATGCAAATCTTCTTGATATAAAGAGCTACAAGTTCTTACAACTCAAGAAGTCCGTCTGGTAGTATGAACTTGATTTTACGTTTCTCGAAGTCGATGTTTGCAATAAACTCCTCTTGTGCAGGAATAAGATGCTCCTTGCCGTCAAGCGTAATCTCAAAGAGAGGGTTTGCCTCGCTGTCGTAGTAGTCTGTAATCTCGCCACGACGCTTGCCTACCATTGCGGTAAAGCCAATCAAATCCTCCATATAAAATTCATCATCTTCGTCGTTGCCACTATCTTCGATAAATAGTTCACGTCCAACGAGAAACTCTTCTGCACGACGCTCGGTGTCGATATCGTCAAAATGTACTACTGCGCCTGCTTGTCCGCGACGCTCGAATGATGAATAAAAAATAGGAACCGCGAGTTTGTCGATAATGACAAACAGCGGTTCCGTTGGTTGTAGATTGTCTGGAAAGTTTGTGTAGAGTGTAATCATCACTCCACCCTCTGTGCCGAAGAGTCGGCCTATACGTCCCACGGCAATCATAGCACCGATAAGGATTAAGCCTCAGCAGTCTCCTCAGCAGTCTCCTCAGCAGCTGCCTCCTCTGTAGCCTCCTCAGCTGCAGCAGCAGCGGCCTCAGCAGCAGCCTGTGCCTTCTTCTCAGCGATAGCTGCAGCGCGCTCCTCCTTAACCTTAGTCTCAGCAGCGAGCTGTGCCTTCTTTGCAGAGTTAGCGTCAGCAGCAAGCTTGTTAGACTTAGCGTCGATCTTAGCCTGCTTGTCGCCTACCCACTTGTTGAAGCGAGCCTCAGCCTCAGCCTCAGTGAATGCGCCCTTAGCAACGCCACCCATAAGGTGCTTCATATACATTACGCCCTTGTACGAGAGAATTGCTCGACAAGTATCTGTAGGTTGAGCGCCCTTACAAACCCAATCCAAAGCTCGGTCGAACTTCAAATCGATTGTAGCAGGATTCGTGTTTGGGTTGTATGTACCCAACTTCTCGATGAACTTACCATCACGTGGCGCTCTGCTATCTGCGGCAACGATGTGGTAGAAAGCATAACCCTTCTTACCGTGACGTGCCAAACGAATTTTAACAGCCATTTGCTATAAAATTTTATTGGTTAATAAATAAATACGCATAACCCATCTGGGTTTTCAGCGCGCAAATGTACGAACAATTTTCTAAACTACAAAACTTTTTCAAAAAAAATATAATAAATAACGCTGATTACAAGATACTTCAAGTTCACAGGGTGGCATCCTCATTGCCGATGCTTTGTAACAAATATATACAAGACGAAGGAGGAGCTACGCGAGGACACGCGCCGTATGCGTGAGGGGTTGCCACCGCTACCCCCGGAGCAGAGCGCTAACTATGTCGGCGATGTGCCTGACGAGTTTAAGGCGTGGTGCAGGCTTAATGCTGGGCGTGTGGAGCGTGCCAAGAGCTTGCCGTATTTCATTCGCGACAACCAAGGGTATTATGATAGTGTAATCGTTCCTAAATACGGGGCAGTGCAAGGAGTGAAGCTCGGTAGGACAGCGGAAAAAGAGGCATACAGGTTATATAAAGACCTCCCCGCACCTAAATTATCTAAAGAGGTTGAAACCAACACGAAAGAAATAGCAAATTCTCTGGGGCTTACCCATACCAAGCCTATGACATTCCTTGAGGCAAACGAGGGACGCTCAAATGTAAATTACTCTAAAGGTTTGGAGTATAAGGAGAATTGTCAATGTTGCGTAGTAACTCACGAGGCAAGGTTGCGAGGGCTTAATATCACATCAGTAGGTTATAGCTATAATCGGGCATCAATGTCTTGGAAGTTAGGAGAACGCTTTGAGATGGCGTGGATAAACCCCAAAACGAACAATATCCCGGTTGTGCAAGTTGTAAAAGGGAATAATGATAATGCGATATTATTAGCTCTTGAAAAGCAAATACAAGCAGTTGGGCGTTATCATATTGGTGTTAATTTCAAAAATGGAAGCGGACATATTATAACTGCCGAGCGTTTAAAAAATGGCAACTTGATATACTATGATGCGCAAAATGGCGAATTCCTTAATATTAAAGATTACGCCGCCTTGGATTATCTTGAAGTGTTAAAAGTTGACAAATTGCTCATCAATAAAAATGTATTTATGGAGATAGTAGAGCTACTATAATAACTCTACTTCTTCGTGGAGCGCAGCCCACATTATTTCTTTCAATTCTTTTACAACAGTAATTTGCCCTGCGTTATTGATTTTGATGACATAGGGTAAACCTGTCTTATGCCCTATGTTTGCTTTGTTAAATAAGTGGAAGTATGCCCACTCCTCATCGTTGCCGGCGGCACGCAAGCTGTCAAAACCACTTTGTGATGCATATTGCCTTGCAATGTTATCTTTGTCGATTAGATTCTTGTCCATACTCTATTTATTACACGCTACGAATAGCGCAATTATACCAAATAGTGTCCCGATAATGCCGATAATAGCACCGACCTTGCCCCAATCGACAGGGTTTGTGAGTCGTGGGTTTTCTGCTAAATATTGGCGACCAATAGGCGTAAGTTGGGAGTCAACAACGCCTCCACCCTCGGCAAACATTCCTTGCACAAGTTCGTGTTTCTGCAATGAGCGCACAGCTGAGTTGAATTTATGCGCAGGATATTCCGCAGGGCATACGCCTTGACCGCTGGTAATCATCCTAAATACGCGCTTCTCGTTCTTGGTAAGTCTTATTCGCTCCATAACTCTACAAAGTTAATACTATTTCTTTGTTTTCTGCGCTTTACGGTACATCTTTTCTTTGTATATCACGCATTGCTTGGTAATCTTACACTCGCCGTAGTCGATGCTACTGTTCCATAGTGTTTCGAGCTTACACCCGATTTGCTCGGGTGTGAAAAGCTCATATATCGCTGCAAGGCTACCAAAGTACCATACCTTGCGACCATTCATCTTGCGGAAGAACTATACGATAATAAGCGTGGAGGCGGTTTTGGTCTGTAATTTGCAGAGTGTAGGGTGCAGTTTAACCATATAATATGTTAAAATTATGATGCCAGTAAAGAGATTTAATCGTATGCCAAGTATGCTTGGCGACCTGTTTATCGAGCAGTGGCCAGAGTTGTACACAAAGCGCAACTCAGCACCTCAAATCAATGTCATCGAAACCGACAAAAAGTTCAAAATCGAGATTGCAGCACCAGGTATGACCAAGGATGATATGCGCGTGGAGCTAAACAATGAGAATCAGCTCGTTGTGTTGTTGGAAAAGGAGGTTGATAGAGATGCTGATGGTAAGGAGTGCTGTGGCGACGAGGACTGCTCAAAGGATGAGAAGCATCACTACCTACGTCGTGAGTTCTCGTACACCTCATTCCGTCAGATTTTCAATCTTCCAGATAGTGTAGATAAGGAGAAGATTACGGCAAAGATGAGCCACGGTGTGCTTAAAATCAGATTGCCAAAGCGTGAGGGTGGTGAGAAGTTGCCAGAGATGAAGACAATTGCTATTGAGTAGGGTGTGCTGTTAAAGATGTTGGGCGTGTCTATGTTTTGTGGGCGCGCCCTTGTTATATATAGAAAATAAGTGCTATCTTTGTCGTGTGTGATAAAACTGCAAATAGCAATGGATATAGTTACATTTCGAGAGTATTGCTTATCGTTGCCTCAAACCGAGGAGACGCTTCCGTTTGATGATGAGACTCTTGTATATAAGGTTGCAGGGCGTATGTTTGCAATGATATCTATCGCTGCTCCTGACCACTTTGCCGTTAAGTGTCATCCAGATAGAGCTCTGCTTATTCGCGATAGGTATGCCGAGATTACACCTGGGTGGCATCTTAATAAGCGCCATTGGAACGATGTTAGTATCGTTGGCGAGTTGTCGGATAGTTTTCTAAAAGCTGAAGTCCGTCACTCCTATTTTGCGGTTGTGCGCAACAATGTAAAACCTCGCGAGTGTCGTGATATGATACTCGCAATGGCGAATAATGCAGGTCTTGTAGATGATGCTGAGTGGGTTGAATAGAATTACCTAAACTACTCCTTTTTCTCCCTTAACATTTGCGAAATCTCTGCAAGGGTGCGTAGTATTGCCCACGAAACCATTGTAGTGGCAAAGATACATACAGCGGCACATATTGCCCATAGCATCGGAGTCTCGGTGTTGAACTCAACAATCATCGGAACTATAAGTGCGCCAAATGTGCAGAACAGTCCAAGTACTAAGAATATATCGCCTGTATTTACTAATACAGCCTCGCGGAAGATATATTTTGACTTTGGTTTTGGCTCGGCATTGGTGTAGTTCTCGCGCTCAATAACGCTCTCGATGCCCTCTGGTGTAGGCTCATTATCCACCTCCTCAGGTCGCTCGGCAGAGCATGCTGGGCATGTGTTTGTCTCGTTGCTTACAAGGGTGTTGCAGTTTCTGCACAACCACACCTCTTTATTCATATTCTCGTTCATAGATCTTGCTATTTTGCGGCTTCAGAGTGGTCAATATCGCATCCTGCGCAGTTGCCTGAACAGATGTTGTCGCTCTCGCAATCCGTGAGACCCATATCCTCGCGTGTCTCCTGCACGGCACACTTGATGCCCATCTTCTGCATATTTGGATTTGTTGAAATCTCCGACTGAATATGGTGACCCTTAAAGAGGTATGTTAGCGACATTGATAGTGCGAAAAAGGCGACTACTACAATGGCTGCTATTATGGTAATTAAAACTGTCGACATACTAAATCGTTAAAATTAATTGTAATTTTCGATGCAAATTTATATATTTGCAGAGTATTTTGCAAATGTTATAGTTCGTCGTTAGATGACGGCTGTATGTAATTGTTTTATATTCAGGTAGGTTCTATAAATTAGGTCGTGATGATTTTGAAAAATTATTTCGAACAGATATTTCATCTATTGCGAAGGAGCAATGCAAGCATTGTAACTGAGTAAAGATGGAATATATGTCAAAATAGATTCAAAAGCATCCGAAATAGAGTCGCGGTAATAACGAATGCTAATTTACTAATTTGTTGAACATACCTCTACTTATTTAGTGTATGAAGATTGTAATTGCTGGCGCGGGTGATATGGGTACACACCTTGCGAAGATGCTTAGTGGTAATGGACACGACCTTACGGTTGTGGATGTTGAGCCTAAAGCATTGGCTGAGGTGGGAAACCTTGTTGATGTTGTGACGGTCGAGGGTGATACAACACAGTTCTCGGTGTTGCGCAAATCAGGTGTTCGTAAATGCGACCTTTTTATCGCTGTGCGTTCGGTTGAGAATGATAATATTCTATCTGCGGTAATGGCTAAACAGCTCGGAGCAAAGAAGGCGATTGCACGTGTCGATAGCAACGAGTATCTCGAGCCAAATAGCAAGGAGATATTTATCGATATGGGTATCGATTATCTCTTCTATCCTGAGCAGATTGCTGCGCGCGAGGTTATTAACCTTCTTGGTCATACTTCGTCAACTGAGTATATAGATTTCGCTGCGGGTAAACTCTCAATGGTGGCATTCCGCCTTGAGCTAACCTCTCCGCTTTTGGGTCGCCCAGTTATTGATGAGGGTTGCGACGACGAGGATTTGGAGTATCGTGTGGTGGCTATTGTGCGAGGCTCAAAGACTATCATTCCATCTGAAGAGGATCGTTTCGAGGAGGAGGATATGGTTTATGTTATTGCGCGCCATAGTGCTACAAATCGTGTGGTTGAACTATCGGGACAGCGTCAGGTCGATGTGCGCAATATGATGATTCTTGGTGGCTCGCGTATAGGTGTTCGTATCGCAAACGAGCTTCAGAATAGCGTGAATATAAAACTTGTGGATTACAATGCGGATAAGGCGTTCCGTCTTGCAGAGATGCTTGATAAGACTCTAATCATCAACGAGGATGGTCGAGATACTGAGGCAATGATGGAGGAAGATCTATCGGGTATGGATGCCTTTGTTGCGGTTACGGGTCGTAGCGAAACCAATATTCTTGCTGCAATGTTGGCAAAGCGTATGGGAGTTAAGAAGGTAATTGCTGAGGTTGAGAATATCAACTATATCTCGTTGGCAGAGAGTGTGGGTGTCGATACAATCATTAACAAAAAGCTTGTTACAGCCTCTAATATCTTCCGCTTTACAATGTCTACGGATGTGCAGGCAATCAAGTGCTTGACAGGTAGTCAGGCTGAGGTTTTGGAGTTTGTCGTAAAGCCAAACTCTCCAGCTACAAAGGAGCCTATTCGAGACCTTGGTCTGCCAGAAGACTCTATTGTGGGTGGTGTTGTGCGTGGCGATAGGGTCTTTATCGCAGTGGGTGATACGCAGATTAATGCCTACGACCGCGTAGTGGTCTTTGCTATGCCAGAGTCGGTGATGCGGGTGGCAGAGTTCTTCAATTGATTTCTTATAATAAGAGGTCATCTTCGGCACCAAGCTCATTGCCCCGAATGGGGATGTACACCGAGTACACCCCCATCCGTGTCAATTTCGACTTGGCACCAAATCTAACCTCTTCTAACAAGAAATTGGTAGTGTAACCCTGAAGGTAGGGTGGCGTGTTTGAAAAATGCTCGTTGACACAATTAAATTAGAAAACAAAACTAACTATAATATAAAACACTGACACAAACTATGTATATTGCTATTGCAGGTAATATTGGAAGTGGTAAGACAACGCTGACGGAGATTCTTACGGAGCGTTTCAAGGCCAAGGCGTATTATGAGGATGTGGCAAACCCCTATATCAGCGACTTCTACGATGATATGGGTCGTTGGTCGTTTCATCTTCAGTTGTGGTTTCTTGGAAGCCGTATTCAGCAGACAATGACTATGCTTGCTGGTGAGGAGCCAAACGTGGTGCAGGATAGAACAATTTATGAGGATGCTCATATTTTTGCTGATAACCTCCACTCAATGGGTCTTATGGCATCGCGCGACTTCGATACCTATATGAAGATGTTTAATATTGAGCAGGCATTGTTGCCAAAGCCAGATGTGCTTATATATCTCAAGGCGAGCGTGCCAACGCTTATCTCGCAGATTAAGATGCGCGGTAGAGAGTACGAGCAGAATATTGACGAGGAGTATCTAAGTCGTTTGAACGAGAAGTATAACTACTGGATTGAGAATATCTATGAGGGTCGCGTGTTGGTTGTTGATAAGGATGTAGACGATTTTGTTGCCGATCCATCGATTATCGACCGTATTTGTGCCTCAGTAGAGGAGATGTGTGTAGGTAAACGCCAGTTGTAGAGATGTCACAACCACTACCCGAAAGTTTCGTTGCGTCGATGCGAGAAATGCTCGGCGATGATGCCGAGAAGCTGTTCGTAGCTCTCGACACCGAGCCAGTTGTGTCGATTCGTTTAAATCCATATAAGCCAGCTCAGACCTTTGAGGGAGAGAGTGTTGGTTGGTCTCAGTGGGGTAGATACCTTGCCGAGCGCCCGCAGTTTACACTTGACCCTTTGATGCACGGTGGCGCATACTATGTGCAGGAGGCATCGTCGCAGTTTGTGGGTTATCTTCTAAAGGATGATGATCTTGCAGGTAAGCGTGTGTTGGATATGTGTGCAGCGCCAGGTGGTAAGACCACGATATACTCCACGCTTGTAGGTCGTAAGGGTCTTGTTGTTGCGAACGATATCAATCGCAGTCGTACGCTTGCTCTTGCTGATAATGTTCAGCGCTGGGGCTTGGGTAATGTCGTTGTTACTTGCAACGAGCCAAGCCATATCGGTGCGTTTGAACACTGGTTTGATGTTGTGGCGGTAGATGCCCCTTGCTCTGGTGAGGGAATGTTCCGCAAGATGGAGGAGGCTCGCGCCGAGTGGACACAGTCCTCTGTTGAGGTGTGCGTAGCGCGTCAGAAGGATATTTTGGCTGAGGCGTGGCGTACATTGCGTCCAGGAGGTAAGTTGCTATATAGTACTTGCACATTTAACAACCGCGAGGACGAGGGTGTTGTTGAGTGGCTTATGGAGGAGTATGGTGACAATCTTGAGGCTGTAGAGCGCGTGGAGTTAAATGATGAGTGGGGTATTGTGCGTAGCGATATTGGTGCTTTTCAGTGCTTCCATTTCTATCCGCATAGAGTCCAAGGCGAGGGTTTCTTTGTTGCTGTAGCACGCAAAAAAGAGGGTAGTATTAGACGTGTAGTTCCTAAGTCGCGTCGTAAGATTTTTGCCCAGTTGCAGAATAAGGATATATCTGAAGTATCACGTTGGGTGGATGATTCTAAACAAATGTCTTTCAAGCTTATTGGCGATATGGTATATGGCTACGATAATGCCGTTGTGGAGGATGTTATTCATCTTAGTGAGTCGCTCTCGGTAGTCTATTCGGGTGTTGCTATAGGACAGATATTTAAGGGTAAGCTAAAGCCAGAGCATCCGTTGGCTCTCTTTGTGGGTTGCAACGAATCGGTTGTGCCGACGGTAGAGGTGTCGTTGGAGGATGCCTTGGAGTATCTGCGCCGTCAGGATATCGCAGCATCGCAGTTTGAGGAGGGTATAAATAGGGTGGTTTATGGCGGTGTTGCTATAGGCTTTATCAAGCGTATAGGTGTGCGCTGTAATAATATGTATCCTAAGGATTTGAGAATAATTAAACTATAAAATATATGGCAAAGCTATTGTATTCAATGGGTGAGGTAACCGAGATGTTCGATGTTAACGCATCGCTCATTCGCTATTGGGAGTCGAAGTTCGACTGCATTAAGCCTCACAAAAATAAGAAGGGTAACCGTATGTTTACCCCCTCTGATGTAGAGAATTTGAAACTTATCTACCACCTTGTTAAGGAGAAGGGTATGACCCTTGAAGGTGCAAATATGGCGATGAAACGCCGTGGTAAGAGTGTTCAGCGTGATGTCTCGATTTTGGAGCGCTTGCAGCATATCCGCGCTATGTTGTTGGAGGTGCGCGAGTCTTTGGGTGATGATACTCCTGCCGAGTACGAAGCCCCTATTGAGGCTATGGCTGAGCTTATCTCTGATGTGGAGCAGCAGGCGCAGGCTGAGGTGGTGTCGGGTGTTACCACTAAGGATGAACCGGTTGAGATTGTCGAGGAGACCAAGGAGGAGACCAAGGATGAGACTCCACGCCGCCGTGGTCGTCCACGCAAGGTTGTAGAGCCAACAGAGTCTGGTGAGGCTATGCCACAGAGCGTTACTCGCCGCAAGCCTAAGGCTAAGCAGGTAGACGAGCATAAGGAGCTATTCCCATTCTACGAGCAGTCGCTATTCTAATATTTGGGCACTATGAAAATTCGCGATATAGCCGCTGTAATAGAGGAGTTTGCACCATTGTCACTACAAGCAGAGTATGATAACTCGGGTCTTGTTGTAGGTCGTATGGACGATGAGGTGCACTCAGCTCTTTTGGCTGTAGATGTTACTGAGGAGGTCATAGAGGAGGCTGTTGCAAATGGGTGTGATATTATCATCACGCACCATCCGATTATATTCTCGCCACTTAAGCGCCTTAATTCGGCTACATACGTTGAGCGCTGTGTTGAACAAGCTATCCGCCATAATATCGCGCTCTATGCTTGTCATACTAATCTCGATAGTGTGCAGGGTGGTACAAGTTGGTATGTGGGCATGTCTCTTGGCTTGGAGAATATGCGCGTTCTTGAACCTCGCAAGGGAGATGATAGTGTAGGCTATGGTGTAGTCGGAGAGCTGCCGGAGACTGAGGATGCTATCCAATTTTTGAAGCGTGTGAAGGAGACCTTCAATGTTGGTGCTGTTCGCCATAGTGATATCCCTGCTATTAATGCTTCGGTGCGTAGGGTAGCGATCTGTACTGGCTCAGGTCGTTCAAATATAGATGATGCTTTGAGGGCTGAGGCTGATGTTTATATCACAGCTGATTTGCGCTACAACGACTTTATGTGTGGTGAAAATCGTATGATTTTGGCAGATATTGGACATTTTGAGAGCGAATTTTGCGCAATTAACATTTTGGATATGGTAATATCAAAAAAAATGTGTACCTTTGCGGTTCGCAAGAGCGAACGCTCTCGTAACCCGATACATTATTTACTCTAACAAATTGCTGAAATAACTAAAAAGCATAATATATGGCACAGAAAAAGACAAATGAGGTTGACTACTCGATGCAGGAGAAGATTATGGCTCTTTATGAGTTGCAGAAGATTGACTCTCAGATCGACGAGATTAACAAGGTTAAGGGTGAGTTGCCACTTGAGGTGCAGGATCTCGAGGATGAGCTTGCAGGTCTTAACACCCGTATCGAGAATATCAATGCCGAGATTGAGGAGCTAAACTCTCTTACTCGTCAGCGTAAGCGCGAGGTTGATCAGGCAAAGATTATGATTGGCAACTACAAGGAGCAGCAGAATAATGTTCGCAACAACCGCGAGTTCGATGCCATCAACAAGGAGATCGAGTATCAGGAGCTTGAGATTGAGCTTGCAGAGAAGCGTCTTAAGGAGTACGCTCTCCAGACTAAGACTAAGAAGGCTGTTATCGACGAGACTACAGCACTTATCGAGGAGCGCACTATCGACTATAAGGCAAAGAGGGAGGAACTTGACTCTATCGAGACTGAGACTGCACAGCAGGTTGCAGAGCTTATGGCTAAGGCAGAGCAGGCAAAGCAGCCTATTGACGAGCGCCTACTTGCAGCATACAACCGTATCCGCAGCAATGTTCGCAATGGCCTTGCAGTAGTGACTGTTACCCGCGATGCTTGTGGTGGTTGCTTTAACCGTATCCCACCACAGCGCCAGGCTGATATCCGCCAGGGTAAGAAGTTTATTGTGTGTGAATATTGTGGTCGTATCCTCGTATCAGAGTAATAATTTTATGTGATAAGTCGCAATCTGCGATACATCCCAAACAGAATTCTCTGGGCTGTACTTAAATGTACTATCCCAGAGAATTCTTTTTTACATCTTACGACTTCTGACAAGAAATTGGCTCTTACAACCATAGACGAAAGGAACATCAGAGACAGCAACGAAACTGAGTACCATCAAAAAAATCTAATGCAGTCTTAAAATTTAATCGGCTCTATGCCGTTTCAGTTTCTTACTTTGGTTCTTGCACGTTCTCTCAAAATTAATTATCTTTGTCTAATTAATTTGTCTTTAAGCTTTTTATGAAAAACATACTAACTCTCTTTATCGCGCTATTGTCGTTTGTGGCGGTGTCGGCACAGACGCAAGAGCATAGCATCACTATCGACGAGTCGAGCTTTGTGCCGGAATTAGGTTTGGCGATTGATAAGATTGGCAAGGATACCTCGAAGCGTCCTTGTGCACGCCTAAAGCTACATATCAACCGTATGACTCGTGCTGAGATTGAGCAGCTCGATGTGCGCCCTATCGGAGGCTCTGTCGTTGTGATGAAACAGGTGGTAAACTACGATGGCAATGGATTAATCATTGAGCTAACTGCAAAAGAGCCAACGCGCTTCTACCTACACCACGACAAGTATGGTGACTCAAACGAGGTCTCGCTAAATTTGGAGGGAGATAAGGAGTATAAACTCTCAGCGCAGCTTAATTTTACACACTCGATTGTTGTAAGTAGTAATGCGGTGAATGTTGAGGTCTACCTCGATGGGGAGTATATGGGCCGTACCGATGATAGTTTTACCCTTACCGTAAAAGATGTTACCCCTGGTATGCATAGACTTAAGGTGCAGAGTGGTGTCTCGGTATCGGAGAAGGATATCGAGGTTAGCAGTGCTTCTATTCACTTCCGTATTGAGGTAAACACTACAACTGCATTACCTCAGTATGTTGTGTTAAAGGTTGTTCCAAACGATGCTGTAGTCATGGTGGATGGCAAGAACTATGTGCTGGATACAGATGGTGTGGTCACTATGACTCTACAAAATGGATCCTATAACTATGAGGTGCTTGCGGATGAATTCTATACAGAGAGAGGTACTTTTGTTGTTCGTGGAGAGAAGGTTGTAAAGCGCATTGAGCTAAAACCTGCTCATGGCTGGCTTAGTGTAGATGCAGAGGCCTCACTTGTGGATGCAAGTGTCTATGTTGATAATAAACTTGTTGGTAAAACACCTATTTCAAGGTGTAGGTTAGCAAGCGGCACGCATCATATAAGAATTGTAAAGGAGATGTATCATACTCTTGAGACAACAATTACTATCGAGGACGGTAAGGAGTTAAATTATACTCCTACGCTATCTGCAGACTTTGCTACGGTGACTATCGATGCTGGTATGGATTGTGATATATATGTAAATGATGCGCGTATGGGTGTCTCTCCGTGGACTGGTAGGTTGGCTACGGGTACATATATCTTCGAGGCTCGTAAAGATGACTGCCGATCTACTTTGCACACGCAGAGTATCACTGCTATGCCAGCTAATCAGAGTTATAAGCTTAATGCTCCTACACCGATTATGGGTATGCTTAATATTGTTAGCACTCCTGCCATGGCTGAGATTTATGTAGATGGGGTACTCGTTGGCGAAACTCCATTAATGTGCCCACTTATGATAGGTGCGCACGAAGTGTCTGTCAAGAAGGATGGATACAGCTCGTATGCGCAATATATAGCTATTGAAGAGGGTAAAGTGTTTAATGTTAGTGCTACGCTTGATAAAAATATTGAATCTAAGAAATCTACAGCTGATAAAAATATTGAAACTAAGAAATCTACAGCTAAGAGTGGAGTGGCAAATGGTCATGAGTGGATAGACTTGGGCTTAAGTGTAAAGTGGGCAACTTGTAATGTAGGAGCATACGAGCAAGAGCAATACGGTTCTTACTTTGCTTGGGGGGAGATAGAGCCAAAGAGTATCTATAAAGAGAGTAACTCTGTGCTCCATGGGGTAAAGAAAGATGATATTGCGGCAGATCGACAATATGATGCTGCAACAGCTAATTGGGGTAGTGGTTGGCGAATACCAACAGAGGCCGAGTTAATGGAACTTAAAACTAAATGTATATGGCAATGGAAAACGATAAATGGTATTAGTGGATATCGAATCGAAGGTCCTAACGGTAATGCTATTTTCTTACCATCTGCTGGTTTTAAGTCGGGCGCATCGTCTGAGTATGTTGGTAGGAGTGGTTATTATTGGAGCTCTGCATCTCGTTCTGGTAATGGTTCTGGCGCATACTACTTCTATTTTGATGTAACGGAGTGTGAAAAATATCGTGGTAGTCGTGCAGATGGTCTCTCGATTCGTCCTGTATACACGAAGTAGATATTGTAATAAATAGGCTGATCAAATCACTGATTAGCCTATTTTTGTCGTACAAATATCGTATATTCGGTGGTATAGGTGTGAAGCGCTCGTGCGAATACCATCAAGCACAGACTGTATGGACGAGCAATAGACACAACCATGTTCGCGCGACCATATCATAAGGTGAGTAGGGTGGCTCTGTATATAGCTGTAATATTGCGAGAGCTTGGGCGTAGCCCGCAGATGCAATTAGTGGCTTTGTAAGTTTTGATCAATAACACCAACTTCTAATCTTAAATTGAGTGGTAGTTATCTGGTATTATGATATTATAGTGTGTCCTTTTATAATAAGATTGCTCTCGTCAATAGCGGAAAGTAGAGCAAGAGGACAGAGTGTATATAACAAATATCTCTGGTCGATAAAGAATAGAATGAAGGGTGTGATAAATAGTATCGCACCTGTAGTTCTATTTAACCATGTGTGTAATGATATATATCTTTGATAGCGAATATAACCTATTACAATATTAATTAGTTTGATCGAGGCTATTATCGCGCCCCATATTAGCAATGAGTTGTCGAGTGTGGGTGCTATCTTCACGATAACAACAATCGCAAAAATAGTGTCGGCAATAGTATCGAGCCTTGCTCCAAATTCGGAAGTGTTATTGGTTCTGCGTGCAATAGTACCATCCACCATATCGCTAATACCACTCACGGTATATAAAATATAGAACATAACCGAAAATGGTGGACAGAACAACATCACCAAACTAAACACAATACGAAGTGAAGTGACTATGTTTGCTAAATACCTATTCATTTTAACATATTTCGCCGTTACACTCTGTCTTACAGCCAAGCGGTGATATCAAAAAACTTGTCGGTGTCATATAGTCTTGTAACACCGTAAGAAATCTCAACACCTTTATCCTCTAACGATTTGCAGATTGATAATTGCTCTTCAACAGGCAAATCATAATAGTTCTCGGGAATAGTATCATCTCCTATCTCGCAATCACCTTCAAAGTAGCATATTCTTTTGAAATACTTGCCATCAACATCGTTTGTTGCCCCTTCGTTATCACCCTCAACATCCGATGTATCAAAATATATATTTGTCAATTTATGCAATTTTACAT
>JAZQYM010000030.1:0-37322 GCA_045633525.1 Alistipes sp.
TCGCGCGAAGCGCACCACACTTTTGAGGCAAAACTACGTAATGCCTCGACTTTGCTACGGCTCGGAATAACAAATAAACTTGTTCTTCACTCGCCTTAATCGCAAAGTTCACTTTTCACCTTTCACCTTTCAGTTTAAAAACCAAGAGAGGTCGGGTATCACGGAAATCTCCCTGCTCTCTCCTTAACCACAAAAACAAACCACCTATGACCGCAGTCATAGGTGGTTTTATTCTTTGCAGAGTTTTCTGCCTATTGCCTCGAATTAGTCGCGGTTGCCGAGGATGCGCAACAAGTATAGGAACAAATTTACAAAGTCCAAGTAGAGCGTCAATGCACCAAAGAGAGCGAGTTTATAGCCCATCTCGTCTGCTGCGCCGTACTCGGTAATCATACTCTTAATCTTCTGTGTGTCGAATGCTGTAAGACCTACGAAGATAAGCACGCCCGCGTAGCTAATAATCCAGTATAGCGTATCTGAGGCTACGAAGATATTAACAATAGTAGCGATAATAAGACCGATAAGGGCCATTAGAAGTATGCTGCCAAGGCGTGAGAGATCCATACGTGTAACCATACCTATTACGCTCATTGCAAGGAATGTGCCTGCTGTAACAAAGAAGGTCGCAGCGATAGACTCTGTCGTGTAGACCATAAATATCGACGACATAGTAACTCCCATAAGTGCAGAGTAGAGGATGAAAAGCAGTGTTGCAGCTGTCATCGTCATCTTTTGTAAGCGCGCAGAAAGCCAAATTACAAGACCGAACTGTGCGATAATGGTTATCCATATCAGCGATGGATTTGTGTATAACATCTCCCAAAATGTCAATGACTCCGATAGGAAGTAGGCCACAAGACCAGTCACGGTTAGAGCTGCTGCCATCTGCATATATACACTTTTGAGTAGTGTGCTAACTGCGCTCGATGTTGCGCTCTGGTGTGTAGAAACAAAGTTTGCCATAATAAATTAAATGATAGTTATTAAGAGTAGCCCCTCCGAGACTCGAACTCGGATCTAAGGTTTAGGAAACCTTCGTTCTATCCCTTGAACTAAAGGGCCGTATCAGTTATGCAAATATAGCAAACATTTTGCAAATAACAATCAATAAACGCCAAAATGAACTTATCGCACCCCATATTTCTTGCATTTTATTCAATCATACTCGCAAAATGGAAAAATTTTTACGCTTATTTTATAAGTATCTAAAATGCTGTAATGATAAGATATTCAGTGTTATACAAATGGTGTTATTGCAAAGACGGGATTTTTGTTAGTAGAAAATTGGTTAAAAGTTTCTATGGCTCGCAAAAATAGTGTATATTTGCACCATTAATGCAGACTTTCAAAACAGAGTTTTTTTTATGTTGGAAAGAAATTTGATTAAGATTTACGAGCAGAGCTTCCGCGAGAATCGCGAGATGTCGGCTCTTACAGACTACTTCAAGGGTGAGACCTTCTCATACTATGAGGTAGCAAAGGAGGTAGCAAAGGTGCACCTCATCTTCAAGGAGGCAGGTATAGAGAAGGGTGACAAGATCGCTCTTATTGGTCGTAATAACACACGCTGGTGTGTCAGCTATATCGCAACCATCACTTACGGTGCGGTGATCGTGCCTATCCTTCAGGACTTCAACCCAAATGATGTAATCAACATTGTAAACCACTCGGAGAGTAAGCTTCTCTTCTTGGGTGATAACTATTGGGATGATATCGAAGGTGACCAGATTCCTAACATCGATGCGGTATTCTCGCTTACAGATTTCCACGTAATCTATGAGCGTGAGGGTAGCAAGATTACAAACTTCACTAAGAACATCGTTACTCACTATCGTCAGGCTTACCCACGTGGCTTCAGCGTCGATGATATCAAGTATCCAGAGGTTCCAAACGAGGCTATCTGTCTTCTTAACTACACATCGGGTACTACTGGCTCGTCTAAGGGTGTAATGCTATCGGTTAACAACCTTACTGGTAACGTGGGTTTCGCTATGGATATGGTTGATCCAGATACTGGCTTGCACTACTTCCGTAAGGGTGGTCGCACGTTGTCGTTCTTGCCTTTGGCACACGCCTTCGGTTGCTCGTTCGACTTCCTTGCTCCATTGGCATCTGGCGCGCATATCACACTTCTTGGTCGTATCCCATCGCCAAAGATTCTTGTTGAGGCGATGAAGGTAACACAGCCCAATATTGTATGCTCAGTGCCTATGATTCTTGAGAAGGTGTATCGTAAGAGTATCCTTCCACTTTTGGAGAAGAAGCCTATGAGTATCGCAATGCGTATTCCTTTGATTAATACCGCTATCTACTCTACAATCAAGGCTCGTCTTCTTGAGCAGTTTGGTGGTTGTGTTGAGGCATTTATTGTTGGTGGCGCTGCTCTTAACAAGGAGACAGAGGATTTCCTACGCCTTATTAAGTTCCCAATCACCATTGGCTACGGTATGACCGAGTGCGCTCCACTTATCAGCTTTGAGCTCCCTCAGAGCTTCAAGGCTCGCTCATGTGGTCGTATCCTTCCTAAGGAGCTTATTGAGGCGAAGATCCTTTCACGTGATCCTCAGAATATCCCTGGTGAGTTGTTGGTACGTGGTGAGCACGTTATGTTGGGTTACTACAAGAACGAGGAGGCTACAAAGGCTGTACTCGACGAGGATGGCTGGCTACACACTGGCGATATGTGTACTATGGATGAGGATGGTACTCTCTATATCCGTGGTCGTTGCAAGACTATGATTCTCTCAGGCTCTGGTCAGAACATCTACCCAGAGGAGATTGAGGCTCGTCTTAACAACCTATATCTTGTTGGTGAGTCTCTCGTTATCGAGAACAATGGTAAGCTTACTGCCCTCGTTGTTCCAGACTACGACCTTGCTAATGCTGAGGGTATCAATCTCGACAACCTTCAGGAGATTATGGATCAGAACCTTCAGGAGCTCAACAACCTTGTAGCATCATACGAGAAGGTGTCTAACATCGTTATTCACCGCGAGGAGTTCCTTAAGACTCCTAAGCGTAGTATTAAGCGTTATCTATATAGTGCGGAGCGCCTTGGCCTCTCATAATTTGTTGTGATAGTGGCGCATCTGCGCCGCTTCAGTCAAAAGCCCAAATGGGAAATACGTAAAAGTATGTCCCATCTGGGCTTTTTCGTGTCAGCGCCACATCTGCACCACTCTGACAACAAATTGGGTCGTGGTTCTAATCGAGGTAGTATTTGCGCCACTTCAGTCAAACGCCCAAATGGGAAATACGTAAAGGTATGTCCCATCTGGGCTTTTTCGTGTCAGCGCCACATCTGCACCACTCTGACAACAAATTGGGTCGTGGTTCTAATCAAAGTTAAGAACAAAAAAAAATGACTGGACAAATGCGTTGTCCAGCCATACCTATATTAAAATACCTTTTTACAGCGTGCATCTTACTGTCGCGACATCGCGCCAACCTAAGAGCAAATCTTTTGTTGCGAGGCGCTTTTTGCCAGCGAGCTGGACATCGTCGATATACAACCAGCCGTCGGCGCAGGCGATAGCGATATAGCTCTTGCTATCGGTGCGGATAGTGCCTGCCGAAGCACTCATTGCGCATTTCTCGATGTGTGACTCGAAGATTTTAATCGAGCCATACTCCTCGCCGTCACGATAGAGAGGTGTCCACGCAGCAGGGTAGGGCGAAAGACCGCGAACGATATTGTGTACTCGCTCAACGCCATCATTCCAGTTGATACGGCAATCATCCTTAAAGATCTTTGGTGCTGGCTTAAGAGTATTCTCGTCGATATGCATCTGCTCCACGGTAGTGTAATCGCCCGAAGCGAGCTTGTCTACGGTCTTGGTAACAAGCTCCGAGCCAATCATCATCAACTTATCGTAGAGCGTACCGATGTTATCCTCGGGGAGGATATCTACTGATGTCTGCTCGATAATAGCACCCTTATCAATCTCGTGATTAAGCAAGAAGGTGGTAACACCAGTCTGCGTCTCGCCATTCATAATAGCCCAGTTTATCGGTGCTGCACCGCGATACTCCGGAAGGAGTGATGCGTGGAGGTTGAACGTACCAAGCTTAGGCATTGCCCACACAACCTCTGGGAGCATACGGAAGGCGATAACAACGCCCAAATCTGGCTCATAGCTGCGTAGTGTTGCAAGGAACTCCTCGTCGCGGAGCTTCTCTGGCTGTAGGATTGGAAGACCAAGCTCCGTGGCCACAACCTTCACATCGCTCTGGTGTAGCTTCTGACCACGACCTGCAGGTTTGTCGGGAGTGGTTACTACGGCTACAACATTATATCCCTCTGCCACAAGTTTGCGCAATGATGTAGCTGCGAACTCTGGCGTACCCATAAATACTATTCTTAGACTCTTAGCCTCCATTATATCTTCTGTTTATTCTTCTTTGGTTTTAGCCATTTAGGAATGACCTTTTTAACTGCACGACGCAACTTGCGAAGTTTCACATCGTACCAATCCATATCAAGTAGTGAGGTGTCGTGAGTTGCCTTGCGAAGCAAATATATTGCAATAGGGGTAAGTAGTACCAATGGGAACCACATACCTATAGTTGCATCCAGCGTACCCTCCTTAACCATCTTCTCGCCAGGGATACTGATGATATAGTATATCACGAAGAAGATGACCGAGATAACGATAGGTGTACCCAAACCGCCCTTCTTGATGATGGCGCCAAGCGATGCTCCGATGACAAAGAAAATGATAATCAACACTGGTAGTGTAAACTTACGGTGCCACTCTACCTGAGATAGGTAGAGCTGTGTGATTGCCACCTTCGAGGAGTGCTCGTCGAAACTATATACTCCCTGTGCTGAACGCGCCGAGTTAAGGGCCATTGAGTATACCTTGGCGTGCTGGCGCATAGGGATATTCTGTAGCGAGTCGTAGAAGTTGAAGACTCTATACTCCGAGCGGTTGAAGCGCACAGAGTCGCTCGGAAGAATCGTCGTGTCGCGAGCGAAGATATCGTTCTTGAGCATAGGAACGAATGCCGAGAGTGAGTTCTTGTCGATGGTCAACTGCAACGAATCCATTAGCACCTCAAGCTCGTTGATATTTCGTGTTTGAGACTCAGTGAAGACGTTATTTCTCTCAGTGCTTGTAGCTCCTACCTCGTCTACTGGGAATGTGCCATCCTGGCGCTCAAATTGGTGCTCACGCATAGTGTTGCGGTCATACCACTGCGAATTTCGTGTATGCTCGTAGGTGCGACCATTAAAAAGTGTTACATATAGATATGCCTTGTCTTCCGACATACGTATATATCCAGAGTCTGCCAAGGTGGTTGTCATATCGCCATTTTCGGCACGGGTGTCGTATATAAGCACGTTGTGAAGAAGCTGAGTATTAGGATCTTGGTGCTTGACGCGGATACTCATATTAGGTATTCCGTTGAAGAACATACCATCCTGGAACTTAAGCTCCTGGCGTTGCTCGCGTACGTCGTACAGGATATCGTACATACGACCATTGGTATATGGCACAAGGTTGTTCGAGATAAAGAAGCTGCCCACAGAGACAAGACCCACCACAACGAGCATAGGGCGAAGTATTCGCATAAGCGATAGACCTGCAGACTTCATCGCTAAAAGCTCGAAGTTTTCACCAAGATTACCCATGGTCATAATCGCAGATAGTAGCATCGCAAGTGGTAGACCAAGAGGAATCATATTTATCGAGCCACATATAAAGAGCTCGCTGATGGTGCTTAATGCAAGACCTTTACCCGTAAGTTCGTCGATATAACGCCACACGAAGTTCATCATCAGTACAAATTGTACGATGAAGAAGATGGCTAACAATGGACCTACATAGGCCTTAAGAACAAGTTTATGTATCTTTTTCATAAAGTAGTCGCTCTACGATGCCACAAAGTTAATAGTTTTACTGCAATAAGTAGTAAAACGAGGATAAATATTATACAACTTCCCGTAGGTATATCATACTCATAACTGAGTATGAAGCCCAAAACATTGCCCACCACGGCGATAATGGCTGATAGGGGTGTGATTAGTCGGAAGTCCTTAGTCACAGCATTCGCAATAACCGTTGGTATGGTGATTAGCGAAAGTAGTAGTATGATGCCCATTACCTTGATTGATAGCACTATCGAGATGGCAATCACGACTGCCATAATATATGCTACAAGAGTGGTGTTAATGCCTTGACTCTTAGCATATTCCTCGTCAAAGGTGATGTACATTAGTCTGCGCAACCATACAACGCTACCGATGATAAGCACCACGGTGAGGATGCTTAGCCATACGATATTCTCAGGTGTTACAAGAAGAATATTGCCAAATAGGTAGCTCGTAAGGTCGGTAGCATACCCTGGGCGCAACGACATAAAGAGTGCACCTATGGCCATGCCCATACTCCAGATAATACCCACAACGGAGTCCTCGCGGATGCCTCCACGACGTGAGGCGAACTCTATGCCTACGGATGAAACGGAGGCAAATGATAGAGCTCCAAGCAGTGGGTCGATGCCTGCATATAGCGCAATTCCCAAACCGCCGAACGAGGCGTGGGTGATGCCGCTGCTGAGGAATACAATACGGCGTGTAACGATATAACTGCCTACAATACCGCACGTTATGCCCGAAAGTATCGAGGCAATAAATGCGTTCGTAAGGAAATCGTACTCAAATATGTTCGCTATAATACTCATACCGTTGCTATAAGACCGCAAATTTACTTTTTTTTGTAATACTATGAAAACTTTTTCGTAGTTTCGTATAACTTTTTGTAACTTCGCCCCGTAAGTTTTGTAACAAAGAGTGAAAATGGAACAAAAAAGGGTAAGTTTTCATACATTGGGCTGTAAGCTCAACTACTCAGAGTCCTCGACTTTGGCGCGCGAGTTTGAGCGTGGAGGTTACGTTCGAGTTGAGTCTTCGGAGCCTACCGATGTGGCTGTTATAAATAGTTGCTCGGTAACGGAGCATGCCGACAAAAAATGTAGAAATATAATTCGTAAGATACATCGTCGTAACCCTAATGCAATTATCGCAGTTACAGGATGTTATGCACAGCTTAAGCCTAATGATATCGCAGCTATTGAGGGCGTGGATTTGGTGCTTAGCAATAACGATAAGGGAGACCTTTTCCGCCGTGTCGAGGAGCTAAAACAGCGCGGCGAAGCGGAGGTTTATAGCTGCTCTGTTGAGGATATAAAGCGTTTCTTCCCAGCCTACTCCTCGGCAGATAGAACACGCTCATTCCTTAAGGTGCAGGATGGCTGTGACTACAAGTGTGCCTACTGTACGATACACTATGCACGTGGTTCGAGTCGCAATATTCCTATCGCGGATATTGTTGCTGAGGCTGAGGAGATTGCAGCTTTGGGTCAGCGTGAGATTGTTATCACAGGTATCAATACTGGCGACTTTGGTAGAACTACGGGAGAGAAGTTTATCGACTTGCTAAAGGCGTTGGATAGGGTAGAGGGTATCGATAGATATCGCATCTCGAGCATCGAGCCAAATCTTATTACTGACGAGATAATCGAGTTTTGTGCATCGTCACCAAAGTTCGTACCTCACTTCCATATTCCGTTGCAGAGTGGTTCTACGCGCATCCTCGGTCTTATGCGTCGTCGTTATACTGCGGATAAGTATCGTGAGCGCATTGCTAAAATTAGAGAACTTATGCCCGATGCCTTCCTCGGTGTAGATGTTATCGTGGGCTTCCCTGGCGAGGGTGAGGAGGACTTTCTCGAGACCTATAATCTTTTGGAGGAGGTGGGTGCTTCGTTTTTGCATATCTTCCCATTCTCGGAGCGCGCAGGAACACCAGCTGTGACTATGCCAAATAAGGTGCAGTCGCGTATTTCGACCGAGCGTGTTGCACGTCTTGAGGAGTTGAGTGCAAAGTTGCATAAAGCATTCAGCCAGAAGTTCTTGGGTCAGGTGCGCGAGGTGCTATTTGAGAGTACTGATCGTAGTGGCAAGATGTATGGTTATACAGACAATTATTTGCGTGTTTCGGTGCCATATAACACCGACTATATCAACCAGATCTGCAAAGTTAAATTGGTCGCTTTGGATCAAGAGGGTAACATTACTTCGGAAATAGTTGGATAATTACTACAAATGTAGTACATTTGTCAGAATTTGTCGAGCTGGGCTCTTGTGTACAAATTCTTGAACGGATTTAAGATTTAGTTGATATGCTAAAACGAGTAGTTGAGATATTTACGCTTAAGTCGATAAAGCGCCGTGTGCAGTTGGCATTCGCGAGTGTTATTTTGTTGCTTGTCTTCTCGGGTGCGTTGTCGTTGTTTGAGTTGGAGCGTGTAAGTCACGATACGGAGGAGATTTTGCAAGAGAGCAAAATTAGTACAGATATCGCTCACGAGATTGTTACCGTGCTTAATGAGCAGAACGATGCTATGATTGAGATGGCGGTAATTGGTGGCGAGATGTATCATATCGCCCCACATTACAAGCGTTGTTTGGAGAGTATTGCGCATCTTTCCTATGCAACAGAGCGTGCTCATGCACGTATGACCTCGATGGGTAACCCTCAGATTACCGACTCGTTGGTGCTCTATACTCAGCGTATTAACACCCTTGCAAATAGCTATATCAGTGGCGATGTGCATAGAGATATGATGAGCGATACGCTCGGTATTATTACACCTCACTCGTGGTACGTTGAGCGTTATAAGCCTGAGTATGTGAATCTATCGAAGCAGATTACAAAGTTTATGACTGGCTCGGAGAGTACCATTGGTCCTGATGTAAATAGTCTTAGTCTTACGGCTCGTCGTGCTGTAACACCAGTATTCCTATCGCTTGTGGTGATGATTGTGGTAACTCTGATGTTCTACTACTTCCTCAATCACTACCTTATCAAGCCTATTATGCGCATTGACCGTAGTTTAGGTCAGTATCTTCGTTACCGCTCGCCATTCGATAATGATATCGCTTGTCGTGACGAGATAAGGTCGTTGCGTGACCGTATAATGATCCTTATCGCAAAACTCAAATAGTACAATTTAACGATGAGAGTCCACGTAGTTATACGATATATTGGAATGGTGTTGCAGTTTGTAGCACTATTTATGTTGGCGTCAGCAGGTGTGTCGATGCTCAACGGCTACGACTCGGCATTCTCACCATTGCTGCTCTCGTCGTTTATGACCTCGTTGCTTGGTATCTTTCCGCTCTTCTTCGTTAAGAAGGTTGATGAGATTACAACCAAGGAGGGTTATGCTATTGTCGTGGGTTCGTGGCTCGTAGCCTGTATCGTGGGTATGTTTCCATACCTAATCTGGGGTGGCGAGTTTACGGTGGTAAACGCTTGGTTTGAAAGTGTTTCGGGCTTCACAACAACTGGAGCATCTATCCTTAACGATATCGAGTTCCTGCCACGCGGTCTGCTCTTCTGGCGTTCATCGTCGGCATGGATTGGTGGTATTGGCGTTGTGATGTTTGCCCTCGTGATTTTGCCTTCGATGGGTAAGAGTCGCCACATGTTGTCAAATGTTGAGATGAGCACTATCGCAAGGGATAACTTCCACTACCGTTCAAAGGTTATCTTCCGCTTGCTTGTCACTATCTACGTTGGTCTTACAGTTATAACCACCATTGCGCTCAAGTATAGCGGTATGACATGGTTTGATGCCGCGAATCACGCTATGACCTCGTGTGGAACGTGTGGTTTTAGTACTAAGAATAGCTCTGTAGCCTTCTGGGATAGTGGTCTTATCGAGGGCATTATGATGGCGGCGATGACCATTTCTGCTATCCATTTCGGTGTGCTCTACGCTACACTTACGGGTAAGCGTAACAATATCTTTCGTTCGGAGGTGGTGCGCACGTTTATCATTATGATGCTCGTGATATCGGTTGTTATAGCTATAAGCCTTGTCTCGGCGAATATATACGACACCTTTGGAGAGGCTATGCGTCACGCATCTTTCCAGGTTGTAAGTATCTCGACCACCTCGGGCTTTGCAACCACAGATACCAACCTTTGGACACCATTAGCTATGGTGTTGTTAATCTTCTGCTCGGTGATATGTGGATGCGCGGGCTCTACATCGGGTGGTATGAAGGTTGATCGATTGCTTATAGCCTCAAAGGTTATTCGTAACCGTATGAAGATTCAGCTACACCCAAATGCTATTATCCGCACGAAGATGGGTGGTATGGTTCAGGAGGAGAGCACGCAGAATCTTGTGATGACCTTTATAGTCTCATATATTATGCTTACGCTTATCGGTACGATAATATATACGATGTTCGGCTGCGACCTGCTTACAGGTTTCACCGCCTCGATATCGTGTCTTAGCAACGTAGGTCCAGGCTTTGGTGAGATTGGCTCAATGTCGAACTTCTCGCAGTTACCTGCGGTATTGAAGATATGTTCTACGCTGTTGATGCTTATTGGTCGTTTGGAGATTTTTGGCTTTATACAGTTGTTGTTTATTCGTTCTTGGAGGTAGTATGACAAAGTATCTATATGCACTGCTCTTGGTTTTTGTGTCGACCTTCGCCTATGCGCAGGTTGATACTACGCTGTGTAGCCATATCGAGGAGGATTCTCGCTATGTAGATTTGCTCGAAGAGCATCGTATCTGCACCGAGAGGGAGGATTCGTTGTGTGGTCTATTATCGGATGCTCGAGGTCGTTATGTAGAGCTAAAGAGCGAGAATAGCAACCATGCAGAGCTACAAAGGCTCTCGTCGCACATACTAAACCTGGAGCGCGAAGTGTTAGATATACGTACTCGACAGCGTGGTGTAGTGAGGGGTATTGCTGACCTTGAGCAGAGATATATCGTCAATAAGCGAGTTGGTGGTGTTGTTGGTGACGGTGATAGCTCGGATATGGAGTCGGATCTTGTTGAGCATACGAATCTTCTCCAAAACGGTATTATTGTTCGCTCGTTGAGTGCGGGTAGCTATGCCGACCTTAAGCAGGCGCAGCAGGAGGATGAACTGATGCCAAGCCTCGTGGAGGAGTATATCTCAACCTACAGGAGTCTTGGTAGATATGTTCAGGAGTATAACGCAGCTACTAACGAGAGAACGGGTGATGCCCTATACGAGAACTGCCTATTGTTACGCAATAGGGTGGACTCGTTGGGAAATATGATAGATGGGTATTGGAACCATGTGCTCAACGCTAAGTATTATGCCTATGGCTATATCTTGGAGAGCTATGGCTTGTATGACTTGTTGGATAACTCCTCTGCCGACTTTAGTAATATGCAGCAGATCTGCGCTAATAGCGATGGTAAGTATCAGTTGGATGCCTTGGCACACTATGCCTTGGGGCGCCCTACACTTGTAGCTTTTGAGCGAGATTTTGCTCGCGAGATGGGGCTAAATATGGCTGCCGATTCGTTGCAGAGGGTGTCGGATGCTATCGAAGCGCCTGAGTATGCCTTGGAGCCTATCACATTGGCGCGTAGGTCGTTTGTGGTGTATGAGCCTTTTACTACAGGCGCTAAGAACTTCTACAACGAGGCAAACCCTATTCCCGAGGTTCCGGTATATCAGCGAGGCACGATCTATAGAATCCTGCTTGGTTCGTTCCGCTCCTCACAGCAAAGCTCACTATTCAAGGGTGTGAAGCCTCTATATGTGACAAAGGATAAGAGTGGATATAGCTACTATGTTGCGGGCTATGCTACTGAGCAGGAGGCGCGTGAGGCTGTAGAGCAACTTTTGGAGAAGGGCTTTAAGGATCCTCAGGTATGTTGTTGGAGAGATGGCGCAATGCAGAACCTAAGTGTTCCAGAGCCTGAGAGTGCTCCTGTTGAGGTGGCGCAGACTTCGAGCTATAGATATACTCTTGTTTTGGAGTGTCAGACCATGACCGAGCAAATGCGTGATGCTATCAATGCTGCAGCACCTGATAAGCGTATTGCGCGTCGTGGTTCAGGCTTTGCAGTAAGCGTATTCTCATCGCGTAGCGAGGCTGAAAAATTGCAAAAGGCATTAGCCTTGAGCTTTCCAAGTGTTAAGACAACAATCGTAGAATCAAATAGAAATTAGAATAAAAACATTGCAATATGAAGAGAGTCTGTTGGTTGATTATGGCGCTATGTATGGTGCTTGGTGCTTGTAGCAAGGAGGAGACAAATATGTTTCAGATCCCTTCGGGTAGCATTTTGGTGCTAAACTGGGGCGATTGTGGAACAACAACCTTTGAGAGTCAAAACCTTACATCCATCGTGCCTACCGAGATTCCTGATGGTTGGAGCGTTGTGGATATAGATATGTACAACGGCACTATCACGGTGCAGTCGCCTGAGAAGGAGAGTGAGGATGCTGTGCAGAGCGGTACTATGACCCTTAAGGGTTACACTCCTACGGGCGGCACTCGCTCATTGGATATCTTCCTCGCTATCGTGGATCAGGTAGATTTTACCCAGACTCCAGCCAATTGCTACGTGGCTACAAAGGCGCAGCACCGTTATATCTTCAACCCGATGATTGGCGGTAGTAGCACACCTTTGGAGACTGCAGAGATTAAGCTCCTTTGGCAGACAAAGTCGAAGCTCGTTAAGTATCTCGATTTGAGAGATGGTGTAGCATCCTTTTACGTCGACGAAGACGAGGATAACGAGGGTAAGGTGATGCCAGGTAATGCCCTAATTGGTGCATATAATGCCGATGGCGAGATTATCTGGAGTTGGCATATCTGGGTTACAAACAACGACCCTACGGAGAGTGTTATCACACTTGGCGATGCTACGGTGATGAATGTCAATCTCGGTGCAGAACTTAATAGCAACGTTAATAGTAAAGGTGAGATAGATGGCGATGTTATATATCAGTCCTATGGTATGTACTATCAGTGGGGACGCAAAGATCCATTTGTAGGCCCTAAGGACTATAAATTTACGGGCAATGCCGACGACTATATCTACGACAACATCGGTTATAATTTGTATCTCCACTACGCTGAGTCTACTTCCGAGCAGGGGACTATCGAGTGGGCTACAGCAAACCCTATGACTCTTATCAAAGGTGCTAAAGATAATGCCTATAGTTGGCTCTATTCAAACCAGGATAACGAGTTGTGGAGTACCAATAGCAAGACAGAGTATGATCCTTGCCCTTATGGCTGGCGTGTTGCAGATGCTTCGGTCTTTGAGGGGCTATCGTTGAATGCTACATATGATGCTATGAGTTGGGAGGAACTTCAGCCTCTCTACGGCATTATGCTCACCGACGGCACCTCTGATTACTTATTTATTGCTCAGGGTCGTCGTAACTATCTTGATTGCCGTCTTGATATCTTTAATACCAACGCAACACTTCCAGTGCCTTGGTCTGGCTACTACTGGACTGCTACGCCAAATGAGACAAATGCAACAGCTCTCTATTTTAACCTAAATACCAATACCCGCACTTGGAACGGGTTTGATAATAAGCGTCCGATGCAACGAGCTAATGCGTTGCCAGTACGCTGCACAAGAGATATGTAGTGATAAGGCGGACATCGACTGCCGCTAACAAAAGTCCCGACAATTTGTCGGGACTTTTTTGCTGAACGTTGTTTTTGCAGTCTTCTGACAAGAACTATGGTCTCGCTCTTCTTGAAGTCTCTCTAATTTTTCTAAACTCGTTAAACTCACTATATAATACCCTTATACAACTATAAGAAGATATGATTAACAAATATGAATAAAAACGTATGCAATACTCTTTTTATTTATACCTTTGCCGTGGAATAAAATTTGAATACTAAGAGTTAAACATATAATAATATTCTAATATGAAAACATATCCTAAGAGTTGCTGTTGCAACGCAAATAACAATAAGTCGATATATGATATTGAGGTGATGGCGATGGGAAATAAGAGCGTTAAGCTCGAGGAGTATCGCGGTAAGGTCTTACTAATTGTCAATACAGCCAGCCGTTGTGGCTTTACTCCGCAGTATGCCGAGTTGGAGGAGTTGTATAAGCGTTATGCTGAGCGTGGCTTCGAGATTCTCGACTTCCCTTGCAACCAGTTTGCTAATCAGTCGCCAGAGGATGATGCCGAGCGTGTACAGTTCTGCCAGCTTAACTATGGCACTACATTCCAGCAGTTTAAGAAGATTGAGGTTAACGGACCTCATGAGTCGCCACTATACACCTTCCTAAAGTCGCAGAAGGGCTTTGCTGGCTTCGACCCTAATCACCGCCTAACACCTATCCTTGAGCAGCGACTAAGCGAGGCAGATCCTGATTATGCCTCAAAGCCAGATATCAAGTGGAATTTTACCAAGTTCCTTGTGGACCGCAGTGGTAATGTTGTAGCGCGCTTCGAACCGATGACTGATATGGGCATTGTATCAGCCGCAATCGAGAATTTGTTGTGATAAGGCATACATCTACTCCGAGCGTTGTTTTGACAACAAATGGGGTTTACGTCTAATAACCCTGTTATAGCCTAATAGAAGTCACTATACCGATAAACGCAACAAAGGCTGTCCAACTTAAGTTGAACAGCCTTGTTGTCTTCTCTTAGAGAGTTGTCAATTACAATGCGTTAACGTGCAAAGAGAGTGAGCTCTTAAGGTTAGCTGCCTTGTTCTTGTGGATAATGTTGTGCTTTGCAAGCTTATCCAACATAGAGCTTACCTTTGGAAGCAATGCCTCAGCAGCGCTACGCTCTGAAGTGTTACGCAATGCCTTTACAGCGTTACGAGCAGTCTTGTGGTAAAGACGGTTGTGTGCACGCTTAGTTGCTGTCTGACGAATTCTCTTCTCAGATGACTTGTGATTTGCCATAGTTCTAAATCTTTTATTTTTCGTTTATTTATGTTTTCTTGTTTTGCCGACCTCTTAGCATCTCTGCCTGTTCCTGTCGGCGGGGGAACTCGTAAGACGACCGTAGCCGCTGTCGGATAGGCTTAAAGCCCGCTCCTAAATAACTATTAACCGCAAGCACCACCTTAACACTCAACCGTAGCTGCGCACCTCGATGACGCTCCAAGTGTAGTCCGTACGAGAGTCGAACTCGTCTTTCAAGAATGAAAATCTTGTGTCCTAACCGATAGACGAACGGACCTTACCACTAAAGCTTTAGTTTATAAAGCAAATTAGCGGTGCAAAGGTACTCAAAAAATTCTAACTACCAAACAGAATTAGAAAATATTTCCTCCTTTCATCTCACAAAATAACGATTTTACAATACCTTAGATAAAACAACAATGGGTAGAACTCCGAGAATTCTACCCATTGTATCAATTTTATGTTGAGGTTATAAACCTCTTACCCTTTAGAACTTCAATAATCCATAGTATCCCAAGCCGATAGGGTTGAAATCCCTCTTCGCTGGTAACTCCTGAATCATAGGTACCTGCTGCTTTGCTGCTGGCTCTGCGCTTACAACGCGAGGGATTGGCTAAATTACTTTTTAGTCAGCCCCTTGCTCACTATTTTCTATTAGATAAAAGCTCTATCGCTTCAAGTTTATTGAGCGCGAGGTGGCATCGAACGATATATATTCGCTATCAAAGAGGCGTTCGATATTACCAGAGGTAATCATCTCTGCTGTAGGTATATGCACTAAACGAGGCGTATCCACCAAGGCGATGCTATCAGCCAGCGAGAGGGCGATATCGAGCTCGTGGGTGGAGAAGATAACGCACTTATTCTCCTTATGAGCGAGGTCGCTTAGTAGGCGGCACAGCTCATAGCGATTCGGAAGGTCGAGGAACGAGGTCGGCTCGTCGAGAAGGATGATAGGTGTATCCTGTGCCAAGGCTCTGGCTATCATAGCACGCTGTGCCTCACCGTCTGATAGGGTATTTACCTTACGGTCAGCAAATTTCATTACCCCCGTAACCTCCATGGCGTGTTCCACAATTTTGCAATCCTCGGCATTGAGGCTACCTATCCAGTTTGTATATGGCGAGCGACCAATACCCACAAGTTCGCGTACCGTGAGAGCATCCACATCGACACGCTCGGTATTTACAAAGGCGATATGCTTAGCGCGCTCCGTGGCGCTAAGTGTAGTTAGCAGTTTGCCATCCACGATGATATCTCCCAACTCCACCTTGCCAAGTCCCGCCATGGCGCGTAGTAGGGTAGATTTTCCCGTACCATTTCTGCCAAGTAGAGCCACCATATTGCCACGCGTGAAGTGCGCCGAGGCATTGGTAATAAGCCTATTGCTTCCGAAGGCGAGTGTTATGTTGCGAATCTCTATCATTGGCGGTTATTGTTGTGAAGTACGACGTATATAATAATAGGTATTCCGAGTAGCGATGTTATTGTATTGATAGGTAACATCATACCATTGCGTGCTACGATATCGCATACCACGGTGCATATCAACATCGATACGCCACCCCAAAGCATTGTTGCGGGCATAAGAATACGGTTGTCGGCAGTGCGGAAGGTCATACGTGCAAGGTGCGGTATGGCAAGACCGATAAAGCCGATAGGTCCACAAAATGCTGTTACGGTGCCGGCTAAGAGTGTGGTAGATAGGAAGATGATAATGCGCGAACGGGTGAGGTTAAGACCCATAGTCTCGGCGTATGCCTCGCCCAAAAGTAGAATGTTAAGTGGCTTTATCGCCACCACTGCAAGTATCAAGCCTACGATAACTACTGGTACAAGAACATAGAGTTGCTCGGTTGTCACCGTCGCCACCGAACCCATTGTCCAGACTACGAAAGACTTAAGCGACTCCTCTGTACCCATATATTGTAGAATGCCAACGATAGCAGATATTGCCGACGATAACATCATACCGACGATAAGTATTACGTTGATATTTCGAATCTTACGCGATAAGGACATCACAAGAAGTAGTATCACCGCAGATCCTATCCACGCCATACCCGTGATACCAAACATCCTAAACCACGACGATGTTGCAAGACCAAGCATCGGCGCAGCAAGTGTAAAGAGTGCCACACCGAGGCTTGCACCCGAGTTGATACCAAGAACGTATGGACCAGCCAGAGGGTTGCGAAAGAGTGTCTGCATCTGCAGGCCACTTGCCGAGAGTGCCATACCCGCAGCAATGGCAACTATAACCTTTGGCAGTCGCATATTGAGGACAATCGTCGCGTGGCTTACATCCGTAGCATTGCCCATAAGTGCTGCCCATACCTCGCTTGCAGGGATAGATGTTGTGCCTATTAGAAGGTCGCACACGGCTAATGCTACAAGGATGATGCCGAGTAGAATGAATAGCGCGGAGCGTAGTATCTTTTGCGATTTAGTCATTCTTATTTAAGCTTATGGTGATAGTATAGGTCGCTGTCGTCGCCTCGTAATATCGCAGCTAAGTCGCTGAGTACCACATCAGGTCGTACTATTGCCGACTCCCAAAAGTCGCTACCTCCATACTGGGTGCGAATACGGTTGTTGTTATATACGTTGCCACTCTTAACTATCGCACTACCCGCAAAATGTGGCGCCACAGCGCGTAGCTCCTCGAGGGTTAGTACGCTGTTGGGATTTAGCCAAATATCGGTGCGGTTAGCAAGTAGCAATGCCTCCTCCAGGCTTATGCCTCGCGAGCCTCCAGTAGGATTTTTACCCTTGTATATATACTCGCCACCAGCATCTTCCACAAGGCGCACGATGTAGCTGTCGTCAGATGGCATATACCACACATCCTGATATGGTAGATTGAACATAACCGTTGGTCTGTTGCTGGTGTCAATATCAGCCTTTATGGCGTTGTAACGCTCTACGATATCGGCAAACAACTGCTCGGCAACCTCTCTGCAACCCACAATCTCGCCGATGGCAACTACCCACTCTGCCTTGCCTAATGGAGATTGCTCGGTGTAGTCGCCAAGATAGAGATATGGGATGTTAAGCTCGCGTAGCTTCGCTGTTACGGTGCTATCCTCGGAGTTGATGCCATACATCAAGACCACATCGGGACGCAACATAACCAAAGCCTCGTAGTCGATATTGCTGTCGTAGCCAATATCCTTAACCGCAGGGTCGGTGCTAATAGCGCTGTTGAAGATATAACGCTTGCCCGAGACACCCACAACGGTGTTGGTCTTGCCGATAGCATCGAGCATAGCAATATAGCTTGAGGACATACATACCACGCGCTTGGCATAGCCTACGATATGCTGACCGCTATAGTTCTCGGCTGCCTCCTCGCTCTGGAAAATGGCAAAAGTCTGCTCTGCGGGAGCCTTTCCTTGCCAAGGTCGCGTGACGCGAATAAGAGTGTTGTGCTCTGAGTCACAATTGATTGTAAAGCCTGATGCATACGCAGGAGCATACGCCACCTCGTCGAAGATGTGACTACCTGCCCCAGAGTGCTGACCGCAACTTACGGCTATAGTTAGGGTTATAAAACCTACCAATATTCTTAATCGTTTAAGCATAGGGCAAAGGTATGCTTTTTTTAGCACAAAATAGCAAGGAAACCAAAAATTGTTATTATCTTTGTGCCCACAAAAAGTGTCGCGGGATGTAGCTCAGCCCGGTTAGAGTACGCGTCTGGGGGGCGTGTGGTCGCAGGTTCAAATCCTGTCATCCCGACAATGCAATATGGAGAGAATCCTCAATCGTGAGATTGGGGATTTTTTGACCAATAAGCCAGTGATCCTAAACACACTCATATCCGCACAAAACAAAAAAACGGACAACCGAAGTTGTCCGTTGTAGTAGGACTCCCTATCGAAATTTCTAACCGCTTTATCCGTGATTATGTGGCTGTGTTTCAGATTGCGAAGCAATGCAAGACAAAGTCTTGCCACAAGTCCCCCTTTATCAAAGGGGGATTTAGGGGGAATGTAAATGTGGCTGAGGACTCGAACGGCGAAGCCGTAGCGCGGATTCCTTATTGCGCAGACCTTTAGGTCGAGCAATGAACCCTATCTTATCCGCGCAACCTCCGACATTTCAGTGAGCAGGGCTACCGCCGATACCGATATGGAATAGTCAATGACTGCAAGCGCAACCACCACAGGTGGTGGTGTGTAGTGGTGTAGGCGAGGGGGCTTGCACACAACGCCAAACACCACTACACACCATAGAACTACGCAGTAGTTATGCTTGCAGTCAAAATAAAAACAGGAGAAACATTGCTGCTTCTCCTGTTGTAGTAGCGGGGGGAGGACTCGAACCTCCGACCTCCGGGTTATGAGCCCGACGAGCTGCCAACTGCTCTACCCCGCGATGTATCGTTAAATGGTCGTGTGACCGATTTTTCTTAAATGCGAGTGCAAAGATAATGCAAATATCTTGTATTACCAAATTTTTTTAAAAACTTTTTACTCTATTAATTTGTTTGGTGGGTATAACGCGCTGATATATATTTAGTTGATGGATGAAATATTTTTTGCTATTATCTCTGATATATCCTCGACTTTTGTTGTTGCAGCGCGTGCAATGGCCTTATTGCAGAGAGGGCACGAGGTGACAATGGTGTCGCATCCTGTGGTCTCGAGTTCGGTGGTCATACGCTTGGCGATGGTATATTGCTGGGTGTCGTTTATTACGGTATTTGCTAATGACGAGCCGCAGCATAGGGCGCGTTCACGGTTATGTTCAGCCTCGCGAAGGTTGCCCACGGCTGATATCACACTGCGCGGAGCCTCGTAGATACCAAGACCGCGACCAAGTTCACAGGGGTCGTGGTAGGCGAAGTTCTCTGTAGTAAGCTTAGTGTGGAGTCTGCCCTTAGCAATAAGTCGCTCGAGATACTCGGAGTGGTGGAGCACCTCAATGCCGTCGAGGTGGTAGCTCTCCTTAAATACGCGAAGGCATATTGGACAAGAGGTCACAAGGGTTGTAATCTCGTGCTTACGGAGTAGGTCGGTGTTGTATGCTACCATCTTGCGTGCTGCATCGGTCTCGCCTGAGAGCATAAGGGGTCTGCCGCAGCATACGCCACCCTCCTTATCTGCATACCACACATCCTCGCCTGCGGTGTTAAATATTTGCTCCATAGAGCGTTGTATGCCTGGTGTTAGAGATGTCATACATCCGGCAAAATAGCCCACTCGACCCTTGCCCGAGGAGCGGTCCAAGCCCTTGATATATTTGTATCGTCCCTCGTTTGGGATATTGCGACGCTTGGCGCGCGAGTTAAGTCGTAGCGTGGCGAGATTGATGCCTACTGGGCAGACGCTTTCGCAGCGACCGCACATAAGACAGTTGTTGGTAACCTTTAGCGACAGCATATTATAGCGTCTATCGCGAAGATAATAGACCGACTGCGTATCGTTTATGCCGAGGTCGCTCTGTAGTTGGCAGGGGTCGATGCAGATACCACAGCGCGAGCAAGCCTCTACCTCGAAGTTGTCGTAAGATTTGCGCTCTGCGGTAGGGCGCAACTGCCAGCGACGTAGGTAGATAAGCGGTATCTCGGTGAAGATATGCATATATCGCGAGAATGGTAGCGCGACAAAGAAGACTCCGAGCGCGCAGGAGTAAAACCACCATGCTGGCTCATAAATAAGTGTTAGGTACTCCTGTGGGATGCTGTTTGCAAGGAGCTTACCAATGCAGCCTGTAAGAAAGCCGTTGCCTCCATATATCGCTGCCGTTATACTCTCGGCAACAAGGCGAGCAGGGAAGACGAACCACAGCGCCGAGAGCGCTATGCGGTCGAATGCCACGTGCTTGGTGGTCTTGCGCATACCCATCGCCCTCGATCTTAGACGTTTATACCATGCGAGTGCTACGCCTGAGAGCACAAAGAGTAGCAGAGCATCCATAAGGTGTTCAAATAGGATGTGGTGTTCCGTGATACCGTTTAGGGGTATAAAGTATTTGAAGAAGACGTGGCCTTGTAGTGGTATCGGCTCAAAGCCGAGGTAGAAGATGGTCTCTATCCAGCCCACTACAATAAGCAGAAACCAGCCAAAGGCCAACGACATGTGCATATAGCCAAGTAGAGGGTTTACCTTGAAGATTCGGGCGTGGAGTAGGCTCTCGCGTACTACCTCTGCGGTGGCGTGTAGGGTCTTGCGCGTGAGAATATTGCGTCGCACAAGACGGCGATCTACCTTCGGGAGATGCATAAACCATAGTAGCCACTTTGCTACTATCATTGCAAACATCAAGGTGGTACCTACGATAAATGGTATGGCGAATGGGGCATAGAAGGTCATAGGACGAGGGTTTAGAAGTCTCCAAGTTTACGCTTTATAAGCATCACTACACCGCGTGTATTGATGCCTCTGGGACACACCAAACGACACTTTCCGCAGAGCATACACTTGCTAATCTCCTCGTACGCCCCTTTGTACTCGCCACGACGCACCGAGGTGTGGAGTTTGCGGAAGTTAAAGTTGGTAAGGTTGCCCGCAGTGCACGATGCAGTGCACGAGCCACAACCGATGCAGGCTTGTAGCTCGGGCATCTCGGCGATGATATCGAAGCTCTTGCGCAGATCGTTATTGTCAAGGTCGATAATGCGCGGACGGCTAATATTATATCCAAAGTTCGTTACTCCCATTGCGGAAACTTATTTCTTAAATATTCATCTACAGCTGAGGCTGTTAGCGATGCCTCGGCAAGGGTGTCGGCAAGGCTCTTAGGGGCTGTTGCTGTGCCCGCAAAGAAGATGCTTTCGCGCTCGCTATGCACAGCGCCAAGAAATGGGTTGCGAGTGCGGAAGTAGCCATTTGGAGCCAACGATAACCCTGCCGAGGCAGCTAACTCACTATTTTCGTAGTTGGCGCTCATACCCACCAACAGTACGAGCATATCTACGGTCATACGCAATGGGCGACCTGTAAGGGTATCCTCTGCCTTGATTTGAATACGTTTGTTTATAGTCTCGGCAGCCTCCGAGATGCGACCACGCACGAAGTGTACATTGTATCGCTCTTGTGCTTCGCGGTATAGCTCCTCGTAGCCGGGACCGAACATACGAATGTCCATATAGAAGTTGAAGACCTCGGCATCGGGGAATATCTGCTTAAGCTCGATGGCTTGCTTTACGCCCGTGATGCAACAGACCTTTGAGCAGTGTCGCTGACCAACCTTCTCATCGCGCGAGCCTACGCAGTGCAGTATCGCTATGCGTCGTGGTTCCGAGCCATCGGCGAGTGTCACCTTGCCTCCATTCATCATCCGCTCGAGGTCAACAGAGGTGATAACATTGTCGTATAGTCCGTAGCCATACTCCTGCTTACGGTGGGCATCGAAGAGGGTGAAGCCCGTGGCTATAACCACAGCATCGGCGAGGATGCGCTCCTCGGAGCGTAGTGTTACGCCATCCGAGGATATCTGCTTAACCTCCTGACCAAGGAAGCATCGTATGTGCGCTTGCTTTACGCGCTCCACGATCTCGTTTAGTACATCCTTAGCGGGTGTAAACGAGGGAAATAGCTTATGCCATCCGCGTGCCTTGCCACCAAGTTCAATATCGCGCTCTACAATCATAGGTTCTATACCTCGTGACTTAAGCTCAAGGGCTGTCTGCATACCAGCAGCGCCACCACCTACTATAACTACGCGCTTTACCATCTCTCCAAGTTCTCCTTCATTTCGTATATGTATCGCTCCGACTCGCAGTTTACCGCTGCGGGCTTTGGCTTGCCGATATATTTGCCATCCTTACCTAAATATTTGCTCTTTGGGTCGTACTCTACGCCTAACTTATCGAGCAGCGACTCTACGTCGACCTGATGAAATTGCATGCCAAGCTCCCAAGGATCGTAGCCTAATACTAAGCCAGCCATCTCCTCGTATGTAAGCACCGGGATACCCTTGCCATTGGCGCCATATATTGTGCCATCCATCTCAGCAATAGTATATTGCCACTTATCGAGGAACATCGCACAACCAGGGCAGTTGGCTACGATAAAATCTGGTTTGTAGGGCGCCATGCTGTCGAGTTTCTTATGTGAGTTTGCTATTGACGAACCGCGATTTGCTTGCACTAAGTAGTTTCTAAAGCCGAAACCGCAGCAGTGTCTGCGCTCAGGGTAGTCGACAACTTCACCTCCCCACGCCTCGATCATACCCGCCAAGACGTATGGAAACTCCGAGCCGCCGATGCCTGACTTAGGGAATATCTTGGCATAGTGGCATCCTATATGCTCCACCACCCTTAATGGCTTGCCTGTGTGAATATCGACTAAGCTACGTTTGGCCCTTTGTGCAATGGCGTGGCGATGCGTAAATATGATATCGGAGGTGTGGGCTATGGAGCGTGGCTTTACAAGTTCGCGCCCCGTTGCCTCCTTAAGGTATCTGCGTGTGCGCTCCTCGGTTTCGGGGAACTCCTCCCAAGTGGAGAGGACCTCGTTGTAGATGCCAAATGAGGTGATGCACGAGGAGATAAAGTTTTCATATCCAGCCTCAGCCATAAGTGCAAACTGACGCGCAACAACGGTCATTATAGTCTCCAAAGGCACAACATCGGAGTGGTAGCCGATGCCAGTGCAGGAGGTGTGCAGAGGGTCGTCGAATATATCCTTGCCAAGATCCTTCGCGAGGATGTTGAGGAATGCCTTTTCGCTTCCTGGAAAGAAGTTTTGGCGAATGCAACTACGGGCATAATAGTATTTGTCGTCGGCAATATCCTTCTGATACTCCTGCCATGATGCTCTTCTTGATCCCATAAATTAATAGTGATTTTCGGAATTTAGGGTATATACATCCATTAGGTACTCCTCGTTAGCACCATCGTAGCCCATCTCGCGAGCCTTACGCTCGGAGTGGCGCTCGATGTTGTCGTAAAAGTCCTTGCCTCCGCTAACCTCAAATATGCGGTTAATCTCTGCCATTGACTCGGCATCCACACGGCGCAATGCTCCAGCACCTTCCGTGCCGTAACAGTCTGAGAATTTACCAAATACGTCGTTGTCATGCTCATATACCCACTCCCATACATGACCCTGCTCGGGGTGTAGGTCTGGACGGATGTTGCGCGGTGTGAGGCAATAACCCGTTTTGAGAATATTGTCGCCGATAAAGCGTTTTAGCGCTAACTGCTGTCGCCCCTTTTCGCTCTCCACGAAGAAGCCTAATCGCTGAGATAGTGTTCTCAGAGCCTGAATCACATAGCCTGGGGTGTTGCCGCGTGGACATCGTGGACGGCATGACATACACTCGCCGCAGTACCAAATGGTATCCCCCTTTAGGAGTTGTTCTATCTCGTTGTCGTTGCGTGTCTGTACGATTGCAACTATCTGTCGGGGGTCGTAGTTATAGAACTCGGCAGCGGGGCATACTGCGGTGCAGACACCACAGTTCATACAGGCCTTAAGACCCTCTTTAAGGCGTACATCCTCTGTGAGCATATCGAAATATTTTCCCATAAATCGGCACTATTTACTGGTGCAAAGGTATCTAATTTTACCCCTCCAATCGGTAGTATAAATACCTAAATCGAGGTGGGGTGGTAATAATTAAACCAAATACCAAACCTGAAATAAATATATTCTTATTATGGTCTATTCCGAAAATTATTAAAGGTTGACTATCAATGGTTATTTTTTATAAATAAGTGCCAATATTTAGAAATTTATTTCTATATTTGCGAAATAATAGAGAGGATATATTGAAGAAATTAGTATTTCAATGAGACAATTATACAAACTACTATCGCTTGCAATGCTGTTGTGTGTGGCTGTAACGGCATCTGCACAACAAAGAGTTACGGTTAAAGGTGTTGTTTCCGATGCTTCGGATTCCACGCCGTTGATTGGTGTAAGTATCATCACTGGACCAGGTACGGGTGTTACCACGGGTGTTGATGGTGGATACTCGGTATCGGTGGCTGAGGGTACAACGCTTGTCTACCAATACTTGGGTTATAAGACTGTGGAGTGGGTTGTGCCAGCGGGTCAGCGCGAGGTGCGCAACGATGTGGCTTTGGAGTTTGATGTTGTCGATCAGCTTGAGGAGGTAGTGGTTGTAGCCTACGGTACTCGTAAGAAGGGTACTATCGCAGGTTCGGTCTCTACCGTTAAGAGTGAAAAGTTGGAGAGCGTGCCAGCTGCTGGTTTTGATCAGGCGTTGCAGGGTCAGAGCCCAGGTCTTATGGTCTTGTCTAATTCGGGTGAGCCTTCAAAGGCTGCTACCTTCCAGATTCGTGGTACAAACTCCATTAACTCGGGTACAGCACCACTCTTTATCCTTGATGGTGTGCCTATCTCAAGTTCCGATTTCAATACGATTTCCCCATCAGATATCGAGTCGGTCTCTGTGTTGAAGGATGCCTCGTCATCATCAATCTATGGTGCGCGTGCAGCGAATGGTGTTGTGGTTATCACCACCAAGCGCGGTACTACATCCGACGATGCTAAGATAACATTCCGTAGCCAGTTTGGTATCTCGCAGCTTGCACATGGAAACTGGAATTTGATGAATACCGAGGAGCGTATCGAGTTTGAGAAGCAGATTGGTATTGATGCGGGCAAGAATTACGATATCCTTTCGCAAACCGATATCAACTGGCTTGATATGGTCTTTAACGACCGTGCGGTGTTGCAGAGCTACGATCTCTCTATTAGCCGTGCTACGGATAAGATGAACTACTATGTGTCGGGCTCTTACTACGATCAGGACGGTATCGCTCATAGCTCAATGTTCCGCCGCTATAATATGCGTGCTAATGCCGATGTAAAGGCTTCGGAGTGGTTGCGCTTGGGTACTAACACGATGATTGTATATGAGGAGGTGCAGCAGGCTGAGGATGGCGAATATGCACTCTACTCACCAATCTCTGCAAGCCGCTTTATGCTCCCTTACTGGAATCCATACCGCGAGGATGGCTCTATTGCATCGGAGGCTGATGGCTCTTGGCAGGGTACTGGTCAGAACCCTTTGGAGTGGATGAATAACAATCAGCAGCTCAACAAAAAGTATAAGGCGCTATCTACGCTCTTTATGGAGTTAACCCCATTCAAGGGCTTCACCTTCCGTTCGCAGATGGGTGCCGACTATACCAACTCAACGGCCTTTATGCAGTCTACACCGAGCTATGTGGCTAACAATGGCGTAGGTGCTGCGGGTCGTGCTGCATACAACACTGTAAACCTTACAATCACCAATACGGCAACCTATCAGACAACTATCGATAACCTCCACTCACTTAACTTTATGGTAGGTCAGGAGGGTGTTGACTACTACTATGAGGGCTTCCAGCTTATCACGCAGGGTCAGAACAACGACTTCCTAAATACGCTATCGTCGGGTTCGCGCGCCTCTGTTTGGAGTGATGTTACCGACTCGTATAGCTATTTGTCATTCTTCGCTCGCGGTGAGTATAGCTATGATAATCGCTATTATGTAGATATGTCGTTGCGTACCGATGCTTCATCGCGCTTTGGTAAGGATGGTCGCTGGGCAACATTCTGGTCGGTAGGTCTTATGTGGAATGCGCGTAAGGAGAGTTTCTTGGATGGTGTAGATTGGCTATCGAATGCCCAGGTGGCATTTAGTACTGGTACTTCGGGTAACTCCTCAATTCCTAACTACGACCACTTGGCTTTGGTTGGCGGTGGCGCTAACTACAACGACCAGATGGGTATCTACCCAATGCAGAGCGGTAACGAGGATTTGGGTTGGGAGAAGTTGTGGACTACAAACATCGCCTTCCACCTCGGTTTCTGGAATCGTTTGAATGTAGACTTGGAGGTCTATAATAAGCTCACTACCGATATGCTTATGTCGGTGCCAGTGTCGTATGCCAATAAGGGCGAGGGCTTCCGTTGGGATAATATCGGTGCTATGGTGAATGGTGGTATCGAGCTTCAGCTTAATGCTGATGTAATCCGTAGCCATAACTTTGTATGGAACATCTCGGCAAATGTGTCGTATAATAAGAATGTCATTACGGAGTTGTATGGCGACCTTGACGAGTATGAGCTATCGTCAACAAATACCAAGCTCGTTAAGGGTCATTCGGTAGGTGAGTTCTTCGTAAACCGCTATGCTGGAGTAAACCCTGCAAATGGTGATGCTTGGTGGTTGGATGCGGATGGCAATATCACTACGGAGTACCGAGAGAGCGATAAGAAGATGATTGGCAAGAGCTATATCGCCCCATGGCAGGGTGGTTTCGGCACTTCGATCACTTGGAATGGCTTTACTTTGTCGTCGCAGTTTAGCTGGGTTGCGGACCGCTGGATGTTTAACAACGACCGTTTCTTCGAGGAGAGTAACGGACTCTATTCGGCATATAACCAGTCGCGCAGACTGCTTACCGACCGCTGGATGAAGCCTGGCGATGTGAAGGATATCCCTCGCTATGGTGTAACACCTCAGATGGACTCTCGTTTCTTGGAAAATGCCTCGTTCTTGCGTCTTAAGAATGTGATGCTTAGCTACTCGGTGCCACGCAATGTCTTGCGTAAGGCAAAGCTCTTTAGCGCAGTACGTATATATGTTCAGGCCCAGAACCTCTTTACCTTGACACCGTTTACGGGTCTTGATCCAGAGTCGTCGAGCAATGTATATAAGGCGCAGTACCCAGTATCGCGCCAGTACTCTATGGGTATTGATTTGAACTTCTAAACTACGGATGTCTATGATTAAGAATAAGATATATCACGCATTTATCTCGGTGGCAATGCTCGTTGCTGTGGGCATTAGCTCTACCTCATGCTTGGATAAGTATCCAGACCACGCTATCCCTGCCGACAAGGCTATCAATACCCTTGAGGAGTTTGATCAGGCGGCTATCGGACTATACGCGAGCTTCCTTAGTGGCGCGCTGTATAGTGGCTATTTGACCCTGCTACCAGATTTGCAGTGCGATATGGCGTATGCTGTAAATGGCTATACTAATATCTACGGTAATATATGGCGCTGGGATATTTTGGCAACCGATTCGGAGATAACCTCTGTATATGCATCGTTGTATGCCGTTATTGCCAACGCTAACTTTATGTTGCAGTATGCGCCACGTGTGGAGCAGACGCTTGTTACCGACGAGGAGTTCGAGCAGTTTAGCCAGATTTGTGGTGAGGCATACTTCGCTCGTGCCTTGGCATACTCGGAGCTTATTAAGCTCTACTGCAAGGATTACAACAAGGATACTGCCTCTACAGACCCAGGTGTTGTGATCGTTACGAAGTATAACACCGACGAGCCTATGGTGCGTGCATCGCTTCAGGAGTCTTACAATCGCGTTATCAAGGATCTTGAGGCTGCTGTCGAGTTGATGGATATCGACGAGCAGAGCTTCGCGGGTGCTCTCTATAGTTCGTCATACTTCAATGAGTACACCGTTTACTCCCTTCGCGCGCGCGTAGCGTTATATATGAAGGACTACGACGCGGCTATTGAGTATGCATCGAAGGTTATCGATAGTGGCTACTATGCGCTTTCACCAGCAAATGTGGAGTATACATCTGGTATGAGTTACTTTACATATATGTGGCAGTACGATGAGGCTACCGAGATTATCTGGAAGGTGGGTTATACAATCAACTCATACGGTGGTGCTTTGGGTCAGCCATTCTTCAACTACGACTATCGTAGTATGAAGCCCGACTATGTGCCAGCCGAGTGGGTACTTAATCTTTACGACCAAAGCGACCTTAGATATGGTAATTACTTCTATACCTATCAGACAGGCTATGACCACGGCTTGCAGTGGCCTCTGCTTGTTAAGTACTTCGGTAATATGAACTTCTACAATAGCAACATATTGCATACCACAATGCCAAAGCCTTTCCGCCTTGCGGAGCAGTATCTAATTAGAGCTGAGGCATACGCTAAGAATGAGAAGTATTCGCTTGCGGGTAATGATATTGCAACATTGCGTGCGGCACGATATGAGTCGTACGGAAGTAGTGTCTCGATGACCAAGGATTCGGCAATGGATATTATCGAGGAGGAGCGCGTTAAGGAGTTGTACATGGAGGGCTTCCGCCTTATGGATCTTAAGCGCTGGGGTAAGGGCTTTGAACGCAAGCCTCAGGAGCAATCGTTGGAGAATGGCTCGTCGCTTAAGAAGGAGGCTGGGGATAAGTTCTTTGTGTGGCCTATTCCAAAGCATGAGCTTGAGGCTCCAGGCTCGATGATAACACCAAACGATAGTAACATATAGAAGTATAATTAGTTATGAACGTAAAGCATATATTGGCAATCTGCATCGCATTTGTACTTTCGGCGTGCCGTGCAGACTATACGGTGGATGTAAATCCCGATTTTGTGATGTTCTCCGATGAGAGCTACACGTTGGGCGTAATTGATAGCGAGGAGTGGCTCGAGATACCGATCTCGGCGACGAATGTCGTGGACTACGACCGAAATATTGGCGTTGAGGTGCTATGGTCGAAGAGTAGCGCTATAGAGGGCCTACACTATGTTGTGGAGTCGAATACCTTGACTATCCCTAAGGGTAAGCTTACTACAGCGTTCCGTATTCGCGGTATCGTGGAGAATATCGCTGTGGGCGAGGAACTTACACTCCACCTTAGCTTGGTGCTCGACGAGGATAATATCTCGGAACTTTATGGAACACAGAGTGAGGTTAAGTTGCAGCGCTGCTGTAAGTTCGATATCAATAACTTCGTGGGCTATGCAAAGATTACATCAACGTGGACTATGCAGTATATGAATAGTGATGCTCGTTTGGTGCGAACAGAGCTTGGCAAGGAGAAGAATAGCATCGTAGTGAAGGATATGTTCTACGAGGGTTATGATATCGAGGTATCGTTCGATGACAGTAAACCATTGGAGCCTCGTGTGATATTGCCTGATGTTCAGGTTATAGGATCTACGGGAGAGGCATTTGGTACTATCTATGGCGATGGTAAGTTGCTTATGAGCGAGCCTACGGGCTACAACTCGTACTTCGGTGCTTGTGAGAACTTTATGGTCTTGTATACGATGATGTATGTGGATAATGTGGGTACAGTAGGTACCTATGTTAACATCTTCGAGTGGATAAGCGATGACGAGGCTGAGCGTATTATGCGCGAGGGATTTTAAGGTCGATAATAATAAAAGTATAGAATATGAGGAGTCTACATCTAAGTAAAATTTGGTCTATGATACTTTTGGTATCAATGGCTATTAGCACACTATCGTGTGGCAACGAAGAGTCGGCAACGCCTGAGCTTCCTAATATGCAGGTTATTAAGTGTAGTGCAGGAGATCGCAAGGATTTGGTCTTTACCGCCAACGGCAACTGGCGTCTAAGTTCCGATGCGGTGTGGTGTAAGTTCCAGACATCTGGTGGTAATCTTCAGGATATATCTGGTCGTGCTGGTACACATCAAATTAAACTTGAGATTAGCAATGAGCAGATTAAGGATCGTGTGACAACTGCCAATATTACCATTATTATGGGTAGTAACAAGGCTATTATTGCACGTGTAGAGCGTGATCCTGATAAGTTTGATTTTAAGGTCTACGATATTACAGGTACGCCTACAAATGGTGTAATCAATATTAGCTACAGAGACTATACTCCAGTTCTTATCTGGGCAAACTTCGATTATGCTTCGGTTGAGTTCCCAGAGTGGGTAGAGATCTTGGGCGAGACCATTGTGGGTGTTGCTAATGAGCAGACAGAGGCCTACCTCCGCATCGTGCCTAATGGTGAGCGCGAGCGTTATCCTATAACCAAGGAGGATGGCTATGAGATTGTATTCTCGTCAGAAGATGGCAAGCCAGAGAAGACCTTTAGATGCGCTATCGTCTATAACGGTATGGGCGAGGATGTGATTGCTATCAACGGTCCTACGACTGATGAGTTTGGTTGGGAGGTATCAGCTGATGGTAAGAGCTTTAGTCAGCTTAATGCTGAGGGCGAAGTGGTGACCTTTGAGAATGAGTTGATTTATAACATCATTGCTCATAAAGATATCTATGATATGGTCTTTGTGGAGAATGTTATTGAGCGCGGTATACCATCGTATATGGTCTATTTGGATGATGTTACTGATGATGACTATGTAAATTGTTGGATGCACTTCGATAAGGAGCGTATGGCGTTTACGGTTGATGCTACCGATAGACAGCGTCACGGCTTTGTTATGGCACTACCACATGGTGTCTACGAAAATCTTGGTGAGGATCTAAAGACGGGTGTACTCTTCGAGATGGATAATAGCTCTGGTATTGAGCTCCCAGTGCTTAAGAATAAATTTTTGCAGTATGTTGTTGCCTCTTTCACACAGCGAGGTCGTGTTGAGGCAGACCCTGCAACTCAGATGCATATCTACCACTCGCTAACAGCATACGAGATTCCAGCTATGCCATATACCGATAGTGCTGTATTGGCGCAGTATGGTGTTGAGGAGGCATATATTGCACCATTTATCAACTCTATTGCTGATAGAGAGCCATGTATTGTTATCAACCCACGTGTTGAGGGTTGGACAACCAAGGAGTATGAGGCTGGCAAGGTCGGTGTTGAGGTATGGTACAAGGGTGAGCAGCTAAAGATGTCGGATAATGAGTACTATATTGGTGAGAATGTAGACGAGCTACTATCGTTGCAGCTATATGGTCCTAAGAGTGGCTTTGCAATTGGTGGCGAGAACATCTATATAGTATTTAAGGTGGGCAACGAGGCTAAGAAGCTTCTTGTGGTGACTCCACCAGTAAAATAGGCGTAACACAAACTACAATTAGAGAGTATGAGAAACAAGTTCATACAACTTTGTACACTGATATTTAGCTCAGCACTACTCCTAAGCTCATGTGCGAAGGATAGTACTGATGGGCAATCTGTCGATTATGGATATGTCGCCTTTAGGTTAACCAAGCAATTGGAGGCAGAGGCAGAGTCGGCAACACGCGCAAAGCTCAACTGGCTTTCCGATGCGCATAAGGTTACTGTTACCATGCAGTCGCTTAAGGATTACACCACTTTGAAGCAGACTCTACCTATCACTTATTATGATAAGGAGTTGGCTGAGTGGGGTGTAACAAGCGATAAGCTTCGTATGCTTGCAGGAGAGTATCAGGTTTTGGGCTATAAACTCTATGATAACCTCGATAATGAGCTTATGGATGCTCAGTGCGAGGGCGTGTCGTTTACTGTTGTTAAGGGCGGTCTTACCGTGTGCAATATCGGTGTTGTAGGTGCTACGGAGCGCGGTAAGGTGGGCTTTAGATTGGTAAAGCTCTTTGAGGATACAAGAGCAGGTGACGACTACCTCTTTGAGAGTATCAAGGCGGTCGACATCACCGTTAAGCATGGCTTTACTGGTAAATCAACAACTTTGGAGGCGCGTAAGTTGTCGGTAGTGGAGGAGTTTGTTGAGGGGGCTCTGGATGAGGAGCTATACAATCGTAATGCCCTTACAGCATATATCGAGTGTGAGGAGAGCTTCTGGTTGGAGACTGGCAAGTACACCATTACCTCATATACAACATACTCAGATGCTAAGGCTCAGAATAGGCTTGAGACAGCCTCTATTGCTGATCTCGGTGTGAGCTTTGAAGTGGCACTCAATCAGTTGCATAGTGTTGAGGATGTGCCTGTTAAGTTGTCTACCACGGCAGAGCATATCAAGGATTATGTGGCTCTAAAGGAGATATGGTTGGCGATGGATGGTCCAAACTGGACGTTCTATGGCGAAGAGTATCCTGCAGGTAGCAATTGGGACTTTAACAAGGATATCGATATGTGGGGTGATCAGCCAGGTGTTACGCTAAATGCTGAGGGTCGTGTGGAGAACTTGAACCTATCGGGCTTCGGTGTGAAGGGCGTTTTGCCTGACGCTATCGGTCAACTTACTGATCTTAAGCTCCTCTATTTGGGTAACCACAACGAGCTTATTGGTGGCTACGACGCAAATAAATCTGCACGTATTGATGCTCTAAACTACTATAATACAGCTCTTAAGCGTGATGTACGCGAGGATTTGAGCTTGGAACTTAAAGAGGCTATAAACTGCGATGCTACGCAGCAACCTATCCTTTCGAGCCGTGTAAATCGCAAGGATGTGGCGTTTGGAAATCTTACAAACGGCATTACGGGTATCTCGCGTGAGGTGATGCGCCTAACAAAACTTGAGCAACTCTTTATTGCCAACGCACCTATCACTACCGAGGGTTTCTTCGTAGGTGAGAAGGATGAGTCGCTTAGTTGGGCAAACTTCGAGAACTTGATGGATGTAGAGATCTATAACTGTCCAAATCTTACTGCTTTGCCACGTGAACTTATTACCGAGTTGCCAGCTATTCAGTCGTTGAATGTAGCGATGAACTATGGTATTTCGGGTGCGCAGCTAAAGGCGGACTGGGAGGCGTTGATTGATGGTGCTTCAGGTGGCAAGGTACAGATTCTCTATATTGGTTTTAATAACCTCGAGGAGACTCCTTCATACCAGATGCTAAGTAAGATGACGAAGTTGGGTCTTTTGGATTGTAATAGCAATAAGCTTCACACCGTACACCCATTTGGTAAGGAGATCTGCCCAACAACACTTATCTACGACTATAATAAGATTACAAAGATAGGTACTCACAATGGCGACTTCTGCGGTCTTAGCCAGTTGGAGGACTTCACTTGTTCGAATAATCAGCTTACCGAGTTGCCAGACCTCTTTAATGCTCAGTCTGTCTACTCGTTGCTATCGGTAGACTTCTCGTCAAACAAGATTAGTGCTTTGGAGAATGGTGAGGCGTGGCGCGGTGTTAATACCTCATCGCTAAACCTTGCAGATAATAGACTCGGGGAGTTGCCAAAGCGCCTTATTGGTTCTGGCTCGCGTATCGGTACGTTGATGCTTAGCTCAAACGGTATGCGTAAGATAGAGAAGGGAGCACTTATCGGCTCAAGAAGCGAGCATCTCACTACTATCGACCTTAGCTTTAATCGCCTTGAGGAGCTACCATACGACGATTTTAGCATCTCGAACATTCCATTCCTCTACGGTATCGACCTCTCGAGCAATGCCTTTGAGGAGGTGCCATACGCTCTGCTCACGGTGGATAGATTGACCGTTATCAGCATCCGCCAGCAGCGTGATGATGAGGGTAACCGTACACTCTCTATATGGCCAGAGGGTATTGGCGACCATAAGGGTCTTATGGCGCTATATATAGGCTCTAACGACTTGGGTAAGATTAACGACACCATCTCGCCATATATCCTCCTATTCGAGATTAAGGATAACCCAAATATCTCGATTGACCTAAGCAACGTATGTCCATATATCGAGATGGGATACTACGAACTTATCTACGATTCTACGCAGGATATTCGTGGATGTAGTGCTCTAAATCTTGATTAAGTACATTGATTATGAAGAATTTATACTATTATATCCCTTTGTTTGCAGCTCTATTGCTTGGTGCCTGCAAAGATGATGTACCTACAATCTCGGGCTTCGAGGCAGATACTGCTCCTATCGAGGCTGAGGCTGTGGGTGGCGAGTATTTCGTGACTATCCGCTCGGCGCAGGATTGGGTCGCTGTGGTTGACGAGCCATGGGTTATGGTCTCTCCAGCGAATGGTCGTGGTGAGACTCGATGCTCGATTAAGATTGACTCTGCGCTTATGAGCGAGCAGCGTAGTGCAAACATCCTTATCAACTCGGGCTTCGAGGAGCCAAAGATGATTACTATCACTCAGAAGGGCTTTGAGAAGGCTATTACACCTGAGAAGAGTAGTATCGAAATCGCTGCTTCAGCAATTAAGGCTGATAGATGGGTGGAGTTTGATGTTACGACTAACGTGAAGTTTAAGATTAAGAGTGGTGCTAACTGGATTGATGTGGACGATGACTATGAGCTCGACCTTAATCGTGGTATGCGTCCACGCACTACACGCATCCGTCTCGACTGGAAGATGAACAGCGCACCTGAGGAGCGTGTTGAGACCTTGCGCTTTATCAGCGACGATGCCGATACGTTGGAGCTTGCTACAATCAATATCCGTCAGGCTGCGGGTCCTCTTATTGAGGATAACCGTGCGGGTGACTCGTTGGCAGTAATCACTATCTACGAGAAGTTGGAGTGCTGGGGCAACAATGGTATCTCGACTACCGAGAATATGAGCCGCTGGGATTGTGTTCGCTTGTGGAAGTCTACGGATAAGAGTCTTCCATCGCCTGAGGCTGTAGGTCGTGTGCGTGACCTCGATCTAAACTACTTCAATACCGAGGATGGCGTGCCAGTGGAAGTTAAGCACCTCAAATATTTGGAGACCTTATCGTTGTTCGGTAACGTGAACACTATGCTTAAGAGTATCGACCTTTGCGAGGAGGTGGCTACACTCGAATATTTGAAGGATTTGCGTATCGCAGCCTTTGGTCTTGTATCGTTGCCAGCGAATTTTGTGGATCTTGGTGATACGCTCGAGTCATTGGATCTTAATTCCAATAATTTCAACGAGATACCAGCGGTTATTACTAAGGAGAACTTCCCTAAACTAAAGAAGTTGGACCTTGCAAGTAACCGCCGAGCATCAATTTCGGATCTTCGTAAGCGCGAGACAGCAAATAAGGATGGCATTGGTATCTATGCAAATATGGATAAGAGCGATGTAGTGAAAAATCTACTCCTTTGGGAGGAGTTGGAGGAGCTTGCGCTCTCGTACAACTATATTGAGGGTCGTCTTCCAGATTTTAGGGAGATGCCAGCATATCGCTACGAGGATGTTGTTCAGTATGGCGATACTGTAAACTGGGCTGTGGAGAATAATTTGCCACGCATCTTGCCAAATATGCGTAGTCTTAAGATTAACCTAAACTTTATGACTGGCGATATTCCAGATTGGTTGCTCTACCACCCACGCCTATTGGAGTGGGGGCCTGAGGTTTTGATATTCCCTCAGCAGGAGAAGGCGGTAAATAGCGAGGGCAAGAGTGTGGGCTTTAGCAATGCGCCAACCAACTTTGAGGAGTACTTTACCCGATATCCGTTGTATCGTGGAAGATATGAGGTTAACGATGGAAATAACGAGTAACGATGAATAAGTATCTATATAGTATTATGGCTGTTGCGCTTATGGCAACAGCGTGTGTAAAGGATGATATCGTACAGCAGAACCCATCCAAGGAGCATAACGCCGAGGTCGTTATCCCCGAGGGTGCTAATCCTGGCGAGGTTATCATTAAGTTTAAGCCCGAGATGGAGGCTATTCTCGACCAGACGATGACACGTTCGGGTGGTGAGGCTACACGTTCGGGTATCCCCTCTACTGATGAGGTGTTAGATATTCTCGGTGCTTACTCTTTCGAGCGAGTATTCCCAGTTGACACACGCCATGAGGCGCGTACACGAGAGGATGGTTTGCACCTATGGTATATCGTGCGCTTTGATGAGAATGAGGATCTACATAAAGCCTATGAGCGCCTTTCTAAGTTGGGCGAGGTAGATAAGATTCAGTGTAACAGGGAGCTAAAGCGTGCCTACACTGGTGAGCCAGTCTTTGTTAGCTGTGCTGAGGCTGAAAGCCGTATGGCCACACGCTCTGGGGCGATGCCTTTCAACGACCCTGATTTGTATCGCCAGTGGTGCTATCACAACGATGGTGCGACACGTGACTTTGTGAGCCAGAGAGCTGGTATCGTGGCGGGAGCTGATGCGGGATGCTTGGAGGCCTGGGAGCTATGCACTGGTGATGAGGATATCATCGTAGCCGTTATGGATGAGGCGCCGATGTGGAGCCATCCTGACCTTGCGGATAATATCTGGATTAATGAGGGCGAGGAGCTGCACGCAGGTGTCGATGCCGACGGCAACGGTTATAAGGATGATAAGTATGGTTATAACTTTGTGCGCAATACTGGTGTGACATCGTGGACTTCGAATGGTAGCACAGGTCACGGTACTCACGTTGCGGGCACTATTGCAGCGGTAAACGATAATGGTATCGGTTGTTCGGGTATTGCTGGTGGTGGCAAGGGTCAGAAGGGTGTTAAGATTATGACATTGCAACTCTTCGACGGTATGAACTCTTCGACACTCGCTATGGAGGCTCGCGCAATGAAGTATGCTGCGGATAATGGTGCTGTAATTTTGCAGTGCTCGTGGGGTTATAACTCTGCTAAGGCAAATATGATTATGGGCTACACTCCAGGTCCTGCAACCGAGGAGGAGTGGGCTGCGACATACCCTTTGGAGAAGGAGGCTCTCGACTACTTTATTCACAGGGCAGGTTCTCCAAATGGTGTTATTAATGGTGGCTTAGCAATCTTCGCATCTGGTAATGAGTATGCTGCGCAGTCATCATTCCCAGCTGCATATTCGAAGTGTATATCTGTATCGGCTATCGCTGCCGACTACACACCTGCATCATACTCAAACTATGGTGCCGAGGTGTTGCTCTGCGCCCCTGGCGGCGACCTTGAGTATTATGGAGCTATTGGTATGGCAGACGAGCAGTACGATGATAATGGAGTGCTTAAGGAGCAGGGTGCTATCTACTCAACCCTTGTACAGAATGGTGTTGCGGGATATGGTTACTATGAGGG
>JAZQYM010000031.1:0-4240 GCA_045633525.1 Alistipes sp.
TTTTACGATGCAAAAATAGCGCAACAAAATGAATCTATCAAACAGATATTATCGAATGGGTTATTGAAATAATCGATAAAGAGGCTGAATAACTAATTCAACCTCTTAGTGGTTGACTAAAAAGTAAGATAGCCAAGCCCAGAACCTAAGAGAGTGAATAAAAAGATGTAGTTTTAGGCTTGCGAAGCCCGAAAAAGCGGAGTTTACTGAGCGTAAATGAGCATTTTGAGGGCAAGCGTAACGACAAAATACACTTTTTATTCACTCTCTACTATTTAGTATTCCTCTTTGCTATAAACCAAGGGTTGTCGAGCGACTCCTTATTATAACATAAAGGTCCGCCAGCGGGGTAGCTATAGGTTGTACCTCCCGCCTCGCTAAGGATAAGCTCGCCAGCAGCGGTATCCCACTCCGAGGTCGTTGTGGTGCGCACATAGTAGTCGACACTGCCCTCGGCAAGCAAGCAGAATTTATAGGAGCTACCTTGCTCCACAATCTCCAAATCGGGGTGTGAGGTGCGCAATTGCTCGATATGTTCGTGTGTTTCAGATGTTTGGTGAGAGCGAGATACTGCTACGCGGTAGTTGTTGTGTTGATGGCTTTGAAGGGGTAGTCGCTCAATCTCTGCGTGAATATCGCTATAGGTGTATTGTGCTTGATCGTTAGGCTCAACACCCTCCATCACCCATGCGCCGTGGCCACGCTCCGCGATATATATTTTATTATGGTATGGCACGTATATTACAGCGCTAATGCAGATGTTATTCTGCATAAGGGCGATGTTTACCGTAAACTCGTTGTTGCCCTTGATAAACTCCATAGTGCCATCCAAAGGGTCTACTAACCAAAATAGCTCCCAGTTGCAACGCTCGTCGTAGAGCATCTGTCGACCCTCCTCCGAGAGGATTGGTATGCGTGTCTGACCCAAAGCACGCTTAATGGTGTCGTGTGCCATACGGTCGGCAATGGTAATTGGGGTGTTGTCGCTCTTAAGTTGCACATCGTAGTCGGTATTACTCTTGTAGATATTCATAATGGCAGCGCCAGCGCGCACAGCAGCATTGAACTGCTCGGTAAGCAGATACTCCCTAATATTGCTATCTATCTCAGCTATTGCTTGCTGTGCTGGTGTGATATTCTCTAATTCTGCCATTTCGTCGACTTTTGTTTCAAAGTTAGCAAAAGTTTTTGGTATCTACAATAACCCTTGTAAAATATAATCGCATATATCCATAACTATGCCATTATGCCCCGTGCTACTTCGTTTAATAAAAAGTGTCATAGACGATACATTAATAAAAATATATGGCAAGAGTTGCGATTATAGCGGAAATATGTTATATATTTGCATATTGACATTTATGTTTAATCTTGTAATTACTACTTAATTATGAATACATCGTTTAGAAAACTATTGTTACTATGCGCTGTGATGGCATCTGCAGTTGTGGTTGGCTGTGGTGATGATGATGTTAAATCTCAGCCGCACAATCAGCAGAGAGAGGTTGAATTTAAGGTCGAGGATTTGCAGTATGATAGTGTGATGGTAACTGTAACACCACCATCAGAGGATATTGCTTACTATGCCTATCTCCATCCAGATGTTGAGGATTTTATGGGACGCGAACCCGAAGAGATATACCTTGATATTCGCTATGGCGATAGCTTCGATGAATCTTTACAGGTGGGTACGCAGACTCTAACTTTTGATAACCTTATAGGTCACTCTCGCTACCGAGTGGTCTACTTTGCTTTCGATGAGGCTGTAGGGCAGAAGATTGGAGATATAATCTACTCCGAGCCCATCGTTACGCCTGATGCTCCAGAGTTGTTCGATATTGAGGTGTCGGATATTGAGGGTATGTCGGCGAGGATAACCATCACGCCTCCGGAGAGTGATATGCGCTATTTCTTCTGGCTCTATACGATGGATAGCTATGAGCGTTATCAGCATTGTAACGACTATGAGTTGTTGAGATACGACTACTCGTTCTGGCTATATATCTCGCAGTTGTATAACTATAGCCTTGAGGAGGTGATAACTATGGATACTATTAAGGGTAAGGTGTCGTTATCTACAGATAACATACTCTACATAGCAGAGTGGGATACCGAGTATCTTGTGTGGGCGTATGGTATAAATACAGATGGTACCGTTACAACGCCAATTACACGCGAAGTATTCAAAACATTAGCACCAGAGCCCTCTACGATGACCTTTGAGGTACCAAATATCGAAACCGAGTGGTACGAGCAGACCACATCTGAGGGTTTGTTGCGTGGTTGGGTGGCAAAGGCGACCATTAAGCCATCAGCAAAAAGTGAGAAATATTTTGTAACCATCACAAATAAGGATTGGTATGATTGGTACTTTACAAGTGATAATGATGGTCGTAGTGACGATGATTATATCGCCCATCAAATCCTTATAAACACCTCAAAAACATCTACCGAGGTAGTTTCGATGTGTAAGAGTGGAGACTTTGTGTACGACTGCTTTGTGGAGCGTGAGATTTTGCTAAAGCCCGATAGAGAGTATGCCGTATTTATCTTTGGTATGGATGAAAATGGTGCTACTACGGGACTTAATGTATTCCCGTTTACTACGCCATCAATGCCACAATAATAGTAGTGTAAAACATATAAAGATTATCTAAGCTATGAAATATCTTATGTCAATATGGGGTTGGGCGATGTCTGCATCAATGCTATTTATGGTGGCATGCGGTGGGGAAGACAAGCCTGAGAACGATGCGCCTGCAACAGAGCTTGAGCTAAATCTAATCGTGGGTGAAGTGACACCATCAACGATAGATTTCACTATAACACCAAACTTGGATGGTGCTACATACTATGCTAAGGTCTGCCTTGCTGAGGAGCTTAGCTCGGAGCGTGATATAGCTAAAGAGGCTGCGCTCCTTGTTATTGACCAGATGCCAAGTGTGGGCGTAAAGAGTTTTCAGGCTACCGATCTTAAGGCAAATAAGGGGTATCAAATCCTATACTTTGGTTACAATGCCGATGAGAAGAGATATACCACACATTACTTTGTAAGTGAGGTTGTAAAGACCTCAGTGGCAGAGATTACAGGCGCTCTTGAGTTGGATGTGGTAGCGGGTAGTGAGACCTGGCGTGATGCTCTGGTTAAGATCGTACCATCGAGTAGCGATTTGGAGTATGTCTTTGGCTTTATGTCGAAGGCTGAGTGGACACAAAAGTATGCTACTAATCCTAATTTGATTATTCAAGATCGTATTGATGGCTGGCTCTATGATGTGGAGTGTGGTATAGATTACTTGCCAGAACTCGATACTTGGCAGAAGTATATGCATCTATGTCAGAATAGTGGTTCACAGACAATTTCGGTTGCGGAGTACTACAACTTGCGCTGGGCGGAGGAGTATGTGGTCTATTCCTTCGGTATGAATGATGATGGCGATACAACGGCAAATGTTGTTGTTGAGGAGTTTGCTACAACCACGCCTGTAGCCTCTACCAACCAGTTTAGTATCGAGGTAGGTGAACTTACTGCATCATCAGTAGCCTTTACCGTGACTACAACCAACAACGATCCATACTTCCTAACTATACAAGATAAGCGCTATTTGGAGCGTTTTGGTGATGGTATGCCTGAGAGCTGGGAGGATATGATTTTTGACCTTACATTTAGCAAGACCGATATGCAACTCTCAAACAACATATTTACAGGTACACAGGCCTTTACCAATGCATCTATAAGTAAGAATATAGATACATTCCACGAGTATCAGATTGTTGTTTGGGGCTTCAATAATGGTCCTACTACAGAGGTCTATTTGTCGGATGTCTTTCGCCCTGCAGATGCCGAGTAGATTATTTTTGTAAAAAAGGTTGTTGGAACGCTTGCAGAATGAAAAAATATTCGTACATTTGCCGCGCTAAACATTCAATTTTTAGATTAAATGTACGTAATAGTAGAGATCGCAGGTCAGCAGTTTAAGGCTGAGAAGGGTCGTAAGCTCTATGTTCACCGTCTTCAGGGAGAGGAAAACTCTACCATGAGCTTCGACAAAGTACTGCTTGTAGACAACGACGGTCAGGTTAAGGTTGGTGCACCTGTAGTAGAAGGCGCCACAGTGAAGTGCAAGATCTTGAAGCACCTTAAGGACGATAAGGTTCTTGTGTTCAAGAAGAAGCGTAGAACAGGTTATCAGAAGTGTAACGGTCACCGTCAGTATCTGACTCAGGTTCTCGTTGAGGA
>JAZQYM010000032.1:0-14327 GCA_045633525.1 Alistipes sp.
TCTCATCAAAGATAAAGGGCAGATCCTTCTGCGTGTAGATACCCTCATCTTTGAGCATATTGTTTGCCAACTCGCTATTTACTGTAAAGCCCTGCTGCTGAGTAGGGTCCGCCTTTAAAAAGAGTGTAGTGTCAAGCTCCATATAGCTGGCAACATGGAGTATCAACGTGTCGTTAGACACCAAGGTATCGGGCAACTCACGATTCTTATCGTAGTATAGAATTGCTGGACGGAAAGGAATATCGCCCGTCTCCATAACCGCCAAACGGTAACGCTTACGAATGGTGAGCCTACGACCATCGCTCTGGAGCGTATCAATAGGATAATCTCCAACAAACTCAAAGATATCCTTATCATACTCCTCGTAGGTCGACATCTTGGCCTTCGCCTTTGCTATCATCTTAAGCTCCTCTCGCGATAGGTTGCCATCGAAGTCCGGAAGACGAATCTCTGTAGCACGATCCGTCTCGACATCAATGGTAAACTCCACGACATCTCCAACCTCGATGCTATCCTTCGAGAAGCGCGCACTAATAGTGGGCACCTCTGCCTTGATAACACCCGAAAAGAGCATCACCAACGCCGTTAGAAGCAATGTAAATCTATTTGATGAACACTTCATCGTCTCTTGAACATCTTTAAAAGTTCCACCACATAGTCGCCATCAGTCTCCACCTCTGCGACATCAACTCTATTGTGGCTAAGGGTCTTTAGCATCGTAGCATTACGCTCCTCGAAGCTCTGCTTCCAGTGCTCTCGCACACGGCGCGACGAGGTATCTATCCACTCTCGTTCGCCCGTCTCTGCATCCTCAACCTCGATAATACCCACATTTGGCAACTCCAAATCTCGCTTATCGAAGATATTTATCGCCATCAGGTCATGCTTCGAAGATGCAATCTTCAGCGCATCCTCGAACTTTGGCATATCTGTCTCCGAGTTGATAAAGTCCGATAGAATAAAGGATGTGGTGCGTTTCTTATTCACACCCACCAAGTAGCGCAATGCCTCCGAGAGGTTTGTGCCACGACCCGTAGGCTGGAAACTAACCAACTCTCGGATAATCATAAGGATGTGGCTTCGACCCTTCTTCGGTGGGATAAACTTCTCGATATGGTCCGAGAAGAGTATGCAGCCCACTTTATCGTTATTCTTCGATGCCGAGAATGCCAACGTGGCAGCAACCTCTGTAATAAGATTCTTCTTAGTTATACTCTCCGAGCCGAACATACGCGATGGTGACACATCGACAATAAGCATCATCGTTAGCTCGCGCTCCTCCTCATAGACCTTGACATGTGCACGATCCGAACGTGCCGTGACATTCCAATCGATATCACGCACATCATCGCCCACACGATACTCTCTAACCTCGGCAAACGACATACCGCGACCACGAAAGGCAGTATGATACTTGCCGGCGAAGATCTCGTCGGACAGACCGCGTGTCTTAATCTCTATTCGGCGTACGCGCTTGAGTATATCCTCGTCGTGACTCTGCATTATGGCACTATAACATTATTGAGAATCTCGGTAATAAGCTGCTCGGTAGTCACATTCTCAGCCTCAGCCTCGTATGTAAGACCGATACGGTGGCGCAATACGTCGTGACATACGGCGCGCACATCCTCAGGAATAACATAACCACGGCGCTGGATAAAGGCGTATGCTCGCGCAGCCTTTGCCAAAGCGATACTTGCTCGTGGCGAGCCACCGTAGGCAATAAATGGCTGAATATGCTGCAAGTGGTACTCCGAAGGCTCACGCGTAGCGAAGATAATATCGATAATATATCGCTCGATCTTCTCATCCATATACACCTTATTTACCACCTCGCGCGCACGCATGATATCCTCTGGCGAGATAACCTTATTAACCTCTGGCATACCCGAGCCCGAGAGATTCATACGAATGATATCCAACTCCTCGGCGCGCTTAGGGTAGGAAATCTTAGCCTTAAGCATAAAACGGTCAACCTGTGCCTCTGGAAGTGGGTATGTACCCTCCTGCTCCAATGGGTTCTGTGTTGCAAGCACAAGGAATGGCTTTGGAAGTGGATATGTTGTATCACCAATCGTCACCTGCTTCTCCTGCATAGCCTCCAACAATGCCGACTGCACCTTCGCTGGCGAACGGTTGATCTCATCGGCAAGCACAAAGTTTGCAAAGATAGGACCCTGCTTCACGGTGAACTCCTCGCTACGCTGCGAGTAGATAAGCGTACCAATAAGGTCGGCAGGCAAGAGGTCTGGAGTGAACTGGATACGAGCAAACTTAGCATCTACAGCCTTCGACAAGGTTGTGATAGCCAAGGTCTTTGCAAGACCTGGAACACCCTCCAACAAGATATGACCATCAGACAAAAGTCCGATAAGCAAGGTGTCGATAAGATGTTGCTGACCCACAATCACGCGAGATATCTCCTTGCGGAGTGTATCCACGAATACCGACTCCTCCTGAATATGAGCATTGAGCTCTTTGATGTTAACTACTTCGTTCATGTATGTTATACTCTTAGTTTGTTCGTTATCTCTTAACGCTGTGGAATTGATATATATTGCAAATATAGCTAATTATTTGCTAACATTCAACTCCTCGTATACTCTTGTACCCACAACTGGGCGCGCCATAACCTCAGCAATAGCAATATTCTCCTCAGCAGTGCTACGGCTAATCTCCTTTTGTGCGATGCTCTGACCCGTAATCTTAGCAAGCGCCACCGCAAGGGCTATATCGCGTTTGCTATCGCCCCAATCGGTGTATGGCAGAGGGTAATACTGATCGTAGACACCATATTCGTTACCCTCGTCGGTAAGGTCCACATCTGGTGCTATGCCCTCGCCCCAATCGCCAAAGCCCTTAGCATTGAAGCACATAAAGGTTATAGGAGCATACTCCAAATCCTTGCCATTGATGCGCTTGTGGGTGACATCCATACCGCAATTCTTACCCTCGGTCGTAGCACCAATAAGCGTCACTGGGAAGTCCATACCTCGAAGACCCATTACAACCAACTCTGATGCCGAAGCGCTGTAATCGGAACAGATGACAACCACACGCTCAAGGTTTAGCAACTGACCTGTATTCTCCAACTTAAACTCGCTACTCTGCGACGACACCGTATTATTCTTATTGCGCTCAATAGTGCATAGTGTCTTACCCTCATAACTACTTGGCACAATAGCCGAGCAGAGCAATATTGCCGAGGTCAGAGCACCACCACCATTGCATCTAAGGTCGAGGATAAGTTCCCCAATACCCTCCGAAGCCAATGAGGTCAACACCTCGGCAAGCTCATTGTTATACTCACTCTCAAAGCCAAGATAGGTAAGATAACCTATTCTCTTATCATAACCCTTGACATCAAAAACATCGTAGTAGGCAATAGGTGTCTCATCGAAATATTCTCGTTCGAGAGTAACATCAAACTCTACGCCATCATCAGCACGGCGTCTTAGAGAGAGGTCGAGCGATGCCACACCATTCGATTGTATATTGTTGAAGTGATTTACATAGTTTGAGTTGTCAATAAATTTGCCACCCACCTCGGTGATGATATCGCCACGCTTGATACCCGCCCTATCGGCAGCCGAGTCGGGATAGACCGACTCCACCACAAAGCCTAAATGACTATTATCGTCGATAATAAGTATGGTATAGTGGAGCAAAATACCGAAGCCCATCTTCTCGGCGCGTGTAGTGGTCACATCGCGGATATATGAGTAGTAGCTACGCTGACCCTTGCTATTATACGAGCCATCATCCTCGTTTGTAGTAAGCTTCGAGAGGGCGTGGCTAAGATACTGATTCCACGGCAAGTAACGGTTAAACGAAGTTTTCTTCTGCTTAACCTCATCCAACCAGTAGTACTCCTGCTCCAAGCGCTGATCTATATATGAGATAATGGCATCATCGGTAGCAGGACGGCTATTCGATGGCGCATCTATCCCTGAATATGGCTGCTGTGTACAAGCGGCACAGAGCATCAAAACAAAAAATATTAGACCTCTCATAATTTACTATTTGTAGTATAGGATGTTCTATAATATTTGCAAACATCGGTAATGCCACACTGCTCACACTTAGGCTTGCGTGCAAGGCATACATAGCGGCCGTGCAGAATAAGCCAATGGTGTGCTATAGGTAGTAGCTCCTTCGGAAAACCCTTCTCCAATTGGCGCTCCGTAGCAAGCGGAGTCTTGGCATTGCGCGAGAGACCTATGCGCGCCGCCACACGGAAGACGTGGGTATCGACAGGCATAACCTCCCTACCCCAGAGCACCGCACCCACGACATTTGCCGTCTTGCGACCTACGCCCTGCAACGACTGCAAATCATCAGGATCGCTGGGCACCTCGCCACCAAAGCGCTCTACAATCTGACGCGAGAGGGCGCTAAGGTGCTTCGCCTTATTATTTGGGTAGGAGATACTCTTAATGTAGTCGTATATCTCCTCCACCGTAGCCTTCGACATGGCCTCAGCATCGGGGTATGCCTCGAAGAGTGCTGGCGTAGTGAGGTTGACCCTTTTATCTGTACACTGCGCCGATAACACCACCGCTACAAGTAGCTCGAAGGGATTTCTAAAGTTGAGCTCGCTCTCTGCCGTAGGCATAGCCTCGGAGAAGTACTCTACAACACGACTATATCGCTCCTTAGTTGTCATTATTTTCTCTGTTTATGCCACATACGCCAACATATCTTCTTTAAGAAGAGTCCGTATGAGGCGATATTCTTACGAAGTGGGCGATGCTCTCTAACATCTCTCCACCAGCGCTTGATATAGCGCAGTGGCGAGCCATTATATGAGAGCACCCACAGCGCTGTATTATGCTTATTTAGGCGTAGTTCGTCACCCAGAGCGCCATTGTTATAGCGCGCATCAAACCAGATGCTTATATCTGCCAACGAATCTACGAAGGCTATCTTCTTCAAATAGTCAGGACTATGGCTAACACTATACTTCAACACTCTATGCACCGCCATTGGACAATCTATAGCCATACACCTGCTACGCGCACCAAACCACAACCACATCGGAAGGTCATCGGTCAGCCACTCGGGATGCTCAGCAGGGCGTATCTCTTCATAATACTGCTCCACGAGTTCCTTGCGTGCCACCACGGTGCAATTCTCGGCAGGGTTACGCCTTAGCATACTCTCAAAGTCTGTGTAACACTCTGCCTCAGGGTATATCGTGGTGTTGCCATCCTCATCGATACGCTCCGAGCGGGTATAGCACATACCAACATCTGGGTTTGCCTCCAGAAGGTCAACCTGCATTTGAACCTTCTTGCGATGCGTGAAGTAGTCGTCACCATCGAGCATAGCGATATAGCGACCACGCGCTGCTGCGATAGTACGGCGGTAGTTCTCTCTCCAACCCACATTACTCTCCGAGGTCACAATACGGATACACTCTGGGTACATACGTTCATAATCACGCACGATATTAAGCGTTCGGTCGGTGCTACAATCCTCGCCTACGACAATCTCCACACGGAAGTCGGTCTGCTGACGCAAGACACTCTCGATAGCCGTGGCTATATATCGCTCATGATTGTAGGTGGTCATCACCACCGATAGCATCACCGCCTCCATACTCTATAGGAATGTTCTATAAATTAGTAAATTAAGTTTAGTTTTATTGATATTTGGGTAATTTACATTTCGGTCGCTTTTGAGTTTCTTTCAGTATCTTCTTTATCTTTACTCAGTTACGATGCCCGCATCGCGCCATCATAATAGATAAAGAATCTATCCGAAATAACCCTCAAAATCGCCTCGACCTAATTTATAGAACCTCCCTATAATTTTGATAGTTTCGCAAACTTGGCAAGCAGTGTTTTTGAGCCATAGCTATCGAATGCCACCACAACCTTATGATCGGTTGTCAAAGGCTCGATACGCTCCACCGTGCCAGCACCGAACTTTGGATGCGCAACGCGCTCGCCAACACGATACTCGCACTCACCAGCACCCTGCTGAGCACCCTCCGATGGGCGCACACCGACAGAACGCATACCGCTGCGCTCTGGATCCAAAGGTCGTGGCGTAGAGATAATCTCTGGACGTGGACGCTGTGGTGTATCACTATGCGATGCCCCACGTGGCGCACCATAACGACTCTTTAGCGACTCGAACTTAGGGCGCGACTCATCCATAGCACGCTCCCAACGGTTACGACCCGAAAGCTCCTCGATATCGAAGTTGGCATCCATCCATTTTGAGTCTATCTCCTTGAGGAATCTACTTGGCGAGGCACTCTCGGTCTTACCCCACACACGACGCAACTCCGAGAAGGACAACATCGCAGCCTTCTTGGCGCGTGTGATAGCTACATACATCAAGCGTCGCTCCTCCTCCAACTCCTGCATCGACTCTACAGAGCGTGACGAGGGGAAGAGTCCCTCCTCCATACCTACAATGTAGATATAGTCGTACTCCAGACCCTTAGCCGAGTGCACGGTCATAAGGGTAACCCTATTGCCATCATCCTCCGAGTCCTGGTCGGTCTGCAACATAATATTCTGCATCCACTCATCAATTGTTGGAGTGGCATCCTCCTCTCTAAGACCCTCGGTCATCTCTCTATCGCATTCGTCCTCATACGAGCTCATCATCGCGAGTAGCTGATCGAGGTAATCCTTTGCCGTGTCGTTCTCAGGCTTCTTCTCCTTCTCCAATTCGTGAAGGATACCCGAGCGTGCGATAACCTCCTTAGCGAAGTCGCACACACCCATCTCAACGCGCATCAGCGAGAGTTCGTTTATCATCTTCACAAAGTCGGCAACCTTGCGCACAACAACCTTCTCAACCTGTCCCAACGCCTCGGCACCACGCACCAACTCATCTACGGCGTGCCACATCGAGGTATTTCGCTGGCGCGCAATCTCGGCGATGCGCTGAATGGTGGTATCGCCAATGCCTCGAGCTGGATAGTTTATTATTCGTTTGAACGATTCGTCATCGTTAGGATTTAGGATAACGCTAAGGTAGGCAATAAGGTTGCGCACATCCTTATGCTCCAATAGCGACATTCCCTTATAGACACGATATGGAATACCGCGTCGCGACAATGCCGACTCAAACATACCGTGCTGCTTATTTGTACGATAGAGGATAGCGAAGTCGCGCCATTCTGCTCCCTCCCTTGCTCTATCCTTGATATCCATAGCTACCTCAACAGCCTCGTAGCTATCCTCAACAACTCTCACCAAGCGAATCTTCTCGCCCACCTCGGCTGCCGAGAAGCACTTCTTCTCCAAACGGCGCGAGTTATGCGCAATAAGCGAGTTGGCTGCCTCAACAATAGTCTGCGTCGAGCGATAGTTCTGCTCGAGTTTATAGACCTTAGCATCGGGATAGTCTCGCTGGAAGGAGAGGATATTCTCAATCTTAGCGCCACGGAAGGCGTAGATACTCTGAGCATCATCACCCACAACCGAGACGTTCGAGTGCTTCAATGCCAAACGGCGCACAATGATATACTGCGCCATATTGGTATCCTGATACTCATCTACGAGGATATACTTAAACTGATTCTGATACTGCTCCAACACCTCTGGGGCATCACGAAGCAGTATATTTGTCTGAAGAAGCAAATCGTCGAAGTCCATAGCGCCATTACGCTTGCAACGGGTGCAATACTCGGCATAGATATCGGCAATTTCTGGCATCTTAGCCTCACGGTCCTCGCCCACAAGCACAGCATTTGCCCTATAGGCTGCAGGGGTTACAAGGCAGTTCTTAGCCATAGAGATGCGCGCTGCCACATTCTGCGGTTTGTAGCGCTCCTCCGAGAGGTTCATCTCCTTGACAATGGTCTTTACAAGGTTCTTGACATCCGAAGGCTCATATATCGTGTAGCTCTCAGGATAGCCCAACTTTGCCGCATTCTCTCTAAGGATGCGGGCAAAGACCGAGTGGAAGGTACCCATACGGATATAGCGAGCCTGTGGTCCCACCAACTTCTCGATACGCTCACGCATCTCGCGCGCCGCCTTATTAGTAAAGGTCAGAGCAAGAATTGACGAGGGCGACACACCCTGCGCCAACATCCACGCAATACGCGTAGTGAGCACACGGGTCTTACCCGAGCCTGCACCCGCAATAATAAGCGAGGCACCATTGTAGTTAACCACAGCCTCACGCTGCGAGGGACTTAGACCCTCGAGTATATCTTCATTTATCATTGTCATACATTATAATCCATAAATCACAATACCCGCAACTGCCGACAAAACAATCAGCAATATAGGGTTTACCCTCTTCACCGAGGCAAGCAAAACCCCAATAAATATCACCCAACTCCAGCCGTCGATAAAACTACGACCATCTGCCGAGTGTGGGAAGATCAACAACAGCGCTGCCGAGGCTATCATACCCACCACCACGGGGCGCATACCCATAACCACGCCCTGCACATAGCGGTTGTCGCGCAGACGCAGGAAGAAGCGCGTTATAAGCATCATAATCGTAAGCGCCGGCAGACATACCGCCACCGTAGCCACCACCGAACCCCAAAAGCCCGCAACCTCGTAACCAATATATGTTGCCGAGTTTATCGCAATAGGGCCAGGTGTCATTTGCGATATCGCCACGATATCCGAAAACTCACCATTCGTAAGCCAGCCGTTACGCACCACCACCTCACTATGTATCAGCGAGAGCATAGCGTAACCCCCACCGAAGCCAAAGAAGCCAATCTTCAAATAGCTCACAAAGAGTTGAAGCAGCACACCCATCATAGATTGATCTCCTTTCCGCGCTTGGCAGCCCATAGAGCACCACCCACAGCGCCAGCTAATAGTAGCCATACTGGCGAAAATCCGAAGTACCACACCGTCAATGCCGTAGCTGCTGCCACCGCAACAAGCACCCAATGAAGACCCTTAGTAAGACCCACAATAGGGGCAACGATAAGTGCTACAACCGCAGGACGCATACCTCGAAAGGCGGCATCAACCCAGCGATTATCGCGCATCGTATGGAAGAAAATCGCCACAAGGAGAATGATTACAAACGAGGGGATCACAACACCCATTATCGCTGCCAGAGCACCCCTGTGACCCTTACATTTGTAGCCAACGAAGACCGCCGTATTGAGCGATATAGGCCCTGGAGCTGCCTGAGCTATGGTGAGTAGCTCCACAAACTCCTTCTCGCTTAGCCACTTGCGACGGTTAACCACCTCATACTGAATAATCGGAATCATAGCATAGCCGCCACCAAAGGTGAAGGCTCCAATCTTTAGAAACGACTTCAATATCTCGATTAACTCGCGCATCCTAAGCAACTGCTATCTCTTAAAACGGTAATATGTTCCGAATGGTATCTGCTTGTGACTTCTATCCTCGAAATATAGCTCTCCCATCTGCTCCGCCTTAGGCGCACCAAATGCCTGATGCACCGCCGTACGCGCCAACATCGACGATAAGCCCATTGAGTAGAGGTTAAAGACAAGGAAGGCATCGCTCCTCTCGAGCAACTTAGCACAGCACTCCAACATATTGCAGATATCATCCTCCAATACCCACTTCTCGCCATTAGCACCACGACCGTATGCTGGTGGATCGAGGATGATGCCGTGGTACTTATTACCGCGACGCACCTCGCGCTCCACAAATTTTGTAGCATCCTCCACAATCCAACGCACACCATCCATACCCGACTGCTCCATATTCTCACGCGACCAGGTCACCACCTGCTTAACAGAGTCTACGTGCGTAACATCTGCACCCGCAGCTCGCGCCGCCAAAGTAGCACCTCCAGTATAGGCAAAGAGGTTCAACACTTTTGGGCGCTCGATGCCCTTTGCTCGAAGCTCCTCGATAGTATCATAGATAAACTCCCAATTTGCCGACTGCTCAGGGAAGATACCAACATGCTTAAATGAGGTTAGCGCCAAGCGCATATTTAGGTGCATCGCCTTGTAGTCGAAACGCACCGTCCAGCGCGACGGCATCTGTGGCTTGAGCTTCCACTCGCCACGCTCCTCCGACTTGCTATCGCGAAGAAACGAGGCATCTGCCTTCAACCACTCCGACTCCTTAAGGCTCTTACGCCATATAGCCTGTGGCTCAGGACGGCGCACTACATATCCACCGAAACGCTCCAACTTCTCACCCTCACCAGTGTCGAGAAGTTCGTAATCAGAAATATTTGGTGTTAATTGCTTTATCATCTCTTATGTGTATTCTCTTGTTCTGAACAATCTATTAGCGACATACGGCACTTTGCGCAATCAAAGTCGAGGCGGTAGCGGTGACGACCGTGCTCGATGTAGAGCCTGTCGTGCAGTTTGCTACCCCTCTTAAGGCACTCGCCAATCTCGCGACGGATGCAGTAGCTCGACTCCATAACTCTCTCGCCACGTGTCGAGGCCCAGCTATCCAAGCCCTCAACAATATGCTCTACGCCGTGCTTCTGGTAGAACCTACGCGAGAGTGAGTTTACTACATTGTGCTGTGCCGAGAGACGGCGCTCAGGGTAGCGCGCCTCGCCACTATCGCTGCGTATATCGTGAGGTATGGTCATCTCAGCACGCGCAGATGCCAACAACGCAAGAGCCTCGCGGCGCAACTCGGCAAGGAGCTTAGCTGTAGCAAACCACTCGGCACCCTCAACCACAACATTCTGAATGCGGAAGATGCTGTCGCCACTCTTTGTCATCTGCTCCACAGCCACTGCGAGCATCTTCTCCTCGCTCTTGGATCTCTCAAGCTCAACATCGCGCATAACCTCCACACCATTACCCTCAACATCGGTAAAGCGGACCGAGATACGGTGCTCCGAAATGGTCAAGACACAATCTGCACCGATAGTACGGCGTATCTTGCCGCGCTCAACGCTCTGCGTAAACTTATGATCGTAGTTGCGGTAGACCTCCATACCCGCCTTGATGCCGTCGATACGGTTAGGCTCTACGACGCTACCCTCAACCCTATTCACATTTGTGCCTATGATGCCATCGCCTGCGATAAAGCAGAGACCATCACCCGCACTTATCGGCATACGGCTCACAAGTTTAAAATCCTTGCGACCAACCATAGCAACACTACCTACATACTCACCCACAGCCTTTGGGGTGTTGAACGATGCCACACCAGCACGCTTGCCCGAGTACATATACTCGCCACCGTCGCGGGTAAAACTCTTCTTTGGGTCGGGCGTAAACTCCACCTCCGACTCACCCACCGAGAGACGCACACAATCGGGACGTGTAGCAAGCGCCTCATCTATCTTCTGACGGTAGTAGCTCACCACATTCTTGATGTAGTTATCATCCTTGAGGCGACCCTCAATTTTGAAGGACATAACGCCTGCGTCGATAAGCTCACCAATACGCTCAGAGAGGTCGAAATCCTTGACCGAGAGCAGATGCTTACCCTTGATAAGCTTCTCGCCACGCTCCGTCACAAGGTCGTAGGTAAGGCGGCAAGGCTGCGAGCACTCGCCACGGTTTCCCGAACGCGGAGACTGCGAACGCGAGAGGTAGCAACGACCGCTATGACCCACGCAGATAGCGCCATGGATGAAGCACTCCAAATCTACAGTCGTAGCCTTGCGGATGCTCTTTATCTCCTCCAACGAGAGCGCACGCTCGAGGATTACTCGCGTGAAGCCACTATCCTCCAAAAATTTTGCACCCTCGGGGGTCATATTGCAGACCTGCGTTGAGGCGTGAAGCTCCACCGGAAGCCCCATCTCGCGATATGCCATATCCTGCACGATAAGGGCATCAACGCCAATCTCTATAAGCTCTCGCGCAAGCTTCTCGGCACGCTGCAACTCGCCCTCGTAGAGAATGGTGTTGAGCGTAACATAGACCCTCACACCAAAGAGGTGAGCATAGTCCACCACGCGAGCGATATCCTCGGTGGTATTTGTGGCAGCACGCCTTGCTCCAAAGCCCTCTGCTCCAATATACAAAGCATCGGCACCACAGTCGATTGCTGCTATAGCAGCACGATAGTCGCGCGCAGGGCAAAGAAGTTCGATATATCTCTTTTTAGCGGTCATCATCCATATAAGTATATAATCGTGCAAAGATAGTAAAAACAATTAGGAATTAGAAATTAGTAATTAGTAAAAGTTAAAAAGCGTTGCTTTTTTGAGAAAGAGAGACGACAGAGACGAGAGAGACGGAAGAGACGACAACGAAACAGAGTATCAAAAATGCTCTCTGTTGTCCCTGCTGTCCCTGTTGTCTCTGCTGTCTCTGCTCTCACCTTAATCGCCTCGAATTTAGCCGATACAATATTTTTTGCCCATATAAGGAACATTCTTTACAATAATGTTGTATATTTGTAGTCTGAAACAAAATCAATACATGATATATGCTTACACTAAAGCAACTAAGAGAGAACAAGGCTGAGGCTGTACGCCGACTACAGAAGAAGGGCGTGGATGCAGAGCCTATTATCGCACGCATCGAGGAGCTCGACGATAAGCGCAAGGCGCTACAGAATGAGTTGGATAACTGCCTCGCAGAGCAGAATCAGGCTGCAAAGCAGATTGGTATGCTTATGGGCAAGGGTCTCAAGGATGAGGCAGAGGCTAAGAAGCAGGAGGTGGCACAGCTCAAGAACCGCTCTAACGAGCTTAAGGAGGAGTCAGATCGCGTAGCTGAGGAGCTTCAAAACGAGATTGTAAAGCTCCCTAACTTCCCTGCTGACATCGTACCTGAGGGTCGCACCGCAGAGGATAATGTTGTGGTGAAGCTCGTGGAGAACTACACCGAGATCCCTGGCGAGGCATTGCCTCACTGGGAGCTTGCCAAGAAGTACGATATCATCGACTTCGACCTTGGCGTTAAGCTTACTGGTGCTGGCTTCCCAGTCTATAAGGGCAAGGGTGCGCGCCTACAGCGAGCTTTGATTAACTACTTCCTCGACTGCAATACACGCGCTGGTTATCAGGAGGTTGAGCCTCCAATTATGGTAAACGAGGCTTCGGGCTTCGGTACTGGTCAGTTGCCAGATAAGGAGGGTCAGATGTACCACGCTACAGCCGACGGTTTCTACCTTGTGCCTACAGCTGAGGTGCCTGTGACAAATATCTTCCGCGATGTAATCCTTGAGCAGAACGAGTTGCCAGTGAAGATGACTGCATACACTCCTTGCTTCCGTCGCGAGGCGGGCTCATACGGTAAGGATGTGCGAGGTCTTAACCGCCTACACCAGTTCGACAAGGTGGAGATCGTGCAGGTGTCACACCCAGAGAAATCATACGAGGCTCTTGATGCAATGGTTGCACACGTAGAGTCTATCGTAGCATCGCTTGGTTTGCCATACCGTATTTTGAGACTTTGTGGTGGCGATATGTCATTCACATCGGCACTTACATACGACTTCGAGGTTTACTCTGAGGCTCAGAAGCGCTGGTTGGAGGTATCATCTGTGTCAAACTTCGAGTCGTTCCAGGCAAATCGCCTAAAGTTGCGCTATCGTGATGATAACCGCAAGACACAGTTGGCACACACATTGAATGGTTCTTCTTTGGCATTGCCTCGTATCGTAGCGGCGTTGCTTGAGAACAATCAGACCGAGGATGGAATCCGCATTCCTGAGGTGTTGGTACCTTATACTGGTTTTGATTTTATAGGAAAGTAGTCGTTATTCGTTATAAAATCGGGGGTTGCTATGCAAATTTTTACTAATTAAATAGCATCACTGAAAATAATTTGTATATTTGCGACTGAAAAGTGTGAAACACTCATTAAAACTAAAGTAATATGGCTTACAAAATTTCAGATTCTTGCGTTGCATGTGGTACATGTATCGACGAGTGCCCAGTTGAGGCAATTTCAGCAGGTGACATCTATGTAATCGACCCAAGCAAGTGTATCGACTGCGGTACTTGTGCTGGTGTTTGCCCATCAGAGGCTATCGCTCCTGAGGCATAATCCATTACATTCAACAAAGAACGAGGCTGTCCGCAAGGGTGGCCTCGTTTGTTTTTCATAACTGAAAACTGAACTTTGCGATTAAGGTGAGAGCAAAACAAGATTTATTTGTTTTGCCGAGCCGTAGCAAAGTCGAGGCATTACGAAGTTTTGCCTCAAAGGTGAAAAGTGTGGTGCGCTTCGCGCAGAGGTTGATTATTTAGAGACGGCAGAGACAACAGGGACAACAGAGACAACAGAGAGAATTTTTGATACTCAGTTTCGCTGTCGTCTCTTCCGTCTCTTTCGTCTCTGTTGTCTTAAAAAAATCAAAAACCTTACCAAGCGCGAGACCCAAATTTCTTGTCAGAAGGGGTCAGATGCAACGCTCGGCAAAAAAGCCACCGATGGGTAGTACTTGGCGTACGTCCCATTGGTG
>JAZQYM010000033.1:0-35883 GCA_045633525.1 Alistipes sp.
TTAGTAATGTTAAAAGTCTGCGACTTTTTATTAGGGAAGTTAGGGAATTTAGGGAATTTAGGGAAATTAGGGAAATGGTATCACGCGAAACACTAAACTCTTTAAACTCCCTAAACTCTTTAAACTCCTTAAACTCCTTAAACTCCCTATAAATTTTGCTATTAGCAAAAAAAAGTGTATATTTGTATCGGGGAGTTGGTTTTTGTTGAAAAAAGCTTCAACTAAAGCCAATGCTATTAAATACAACACATTGAATATCAATCAATTTACTAATTTATAGAACATAACTTAAACTATGAAAAAATTCAACTTGTTAATGGCAGCTATGATGCTCTTTGCAGTATCATTTGTTGCGTGCAACAATGATGATGTTGACAACGGTGGCAACAACAAGCCTGAGGAGCCTGCTGTAACCGAGGAGGTGACATTCGTTATCTCTGACCTTAAGGCATCATTGACTGATGTTACCTACACCATTACTCCTTCAAACGATGAGGCTGAGTATATTGTATTCATCTGCGAGGCTAATGCTGTGGAGATGTGCGACTTCGACGCAGAGATTATCGATATGCTATACACCGAGATTGAGGAGTATGCTGTAGCAAACAACACTACCCTAAACGACTACCTCGCAACAAAGGTTAAGAAGGGTAAGCTCGAGAATACCAAGGTGACTAACTTGGCATACGGCACCAACTACTATGTTCTTGTATTCGCAGTAGACTCTGCAGACAACTTCGAGGCTACATCAGCTATCGAGATGGAGCGTTTCGCTACTGAGAAGCCTGCACAGACAGCTTGCACATTCACTATCAAGGCTACTCCATACCTTACAAACGTAGCGTTGAAGGTTACCCCATCTGTGAATTCACAGCTATGGCACCTTATCAATGTACCAGTCACTGAGTACCAGACCTACACTGCTGCTGACGGCGAGTATGGTTGGACTAAGGATCAGTACTTCCAGAACTACCTAAGCACTGAGATTGAGACACTTAAGAACGAGGGTCTTACAGACGAGCAGATTAACAACAAGCTCTTCCACACTGGCGTACGCACACTTAGCGACTCTGGTCTTGCACCTAAGACTAAGTATGTTACATTCGCAGGTGCTATTACCCTCACTGATGGCAACGCTATACTTACATCCACTCTTACTGAGCTTCGCTATAACACTGGCGAGGCTGCTGAGAGCGACCTTACTTTCGACATCGATGTTTACAACGTAGATAGCTACTCTGCAGAGATTAAGATTACTCCATCGGATCTCGAGGCTAACTACTACTACTACATCGGCTTCATCAACAACTCTAAGCGCGATATGAAGCCTATCGATATCGCTAACGCTGCTATCACCGAGTATATCTACTACTGGGAGAACTACACTGAGCTTAAGCACCTCGACCCAGTTAAGGGTGTTGTAGACCTCACTGGCGAGAATAAGTATGAGTTAAACCTTGCTGAGACTGAGTACTTTATCGTAGCATTCTCATTCGAGCCTAACCCAACATACGGCACTATTATCGATGAGGAGAATGGCACATACGACTCTAACCCAGGTACTATCACATCAGCACCTGTATATGTATCGTTCAAGACTGCTGAGCACGGCGATCCTACAAAGGCAGAGTTCCAGTTTGTAACATCAGAGGTTGGTCCATATGACTTCACTCTTGAGGTTCTCACAAACGACCCTACAGTATACTACCAGCCAGGTGTTGCCTTTGCAAGCAACTTCAGCGAGTCTGCAGTTATCAGCGCTTCTGCAGGTAGCTTGGCTCAGATTATGCAGATGTGTATGGAGGGTCAGAACCCTTGCCTAACATACCAGGAGGCTTTGGAGAAGCTTCAGGAGTCTGGCTACTCATACCGCAATGGCGATGCTAACTTCTACATTGCAAACCTAACTCCAGATACAGAGTTCATCGCATACGCACTTGCTATTGATATCAAGACTGGTACCTTCGTCAAGTGCTACCACAGCGATGTTATTAAGACAACTGCTGCAGGTACTGTAGACCCAGAGATCGAGGTTCTTGGTATTTGGAATGGTGACGAGGAGAATGGTACCATCTTTGGTGATGCTGACAGAACTGTAGGTTGCCCTATCGTTGCTGTTAAGTATAACAATATTGAGAATGCATCTGCACTCTATACTGCTTACACTACAGATGCTTACAACGATGTTAAGAACCTTTCAGATCAGTATATCATCGCTTCATTCCGTAACTACTGGAACGAGGTAGAGAGCCTAATGGTACCTTACTACTTCTTCATCGCTGAGTGGGATGTTGAGCGCACAATCCTTGCATACGCACAGGACGCGAATGGTGCTGAGGGTAAGGTAGCACGCCTTGGTGTTACTCCTACCTCATACAATGATAACATTGAGGAGCTTCGCGCATTGGTTGAGGAGTGCAACAATGCAACTCCAAAGGCATTGACTCAGTCACTTGTTGTAGCAACCGACAACGAGCCTTCTGTAGAGTGCATCTGGAGCGAGGCTGTAGGCGCACCTTGCAACGCAGAGGTTACATACCACGAGGTTGAGCCTTTGACAGTTGCGAGCGACCTTGTACGCGTTAAGGTTGTAAAGCGATTCCACATCTAAAAGCCAGAATTTTAGATAGATAATATGGGGCGTGTCCAGCACAGATGTTGGCACGCCCTTTTTCAAAAGAGCAACTACCTATATTTGTATGAATCTACTAACAAGAGTTCTTCTTGTAGCCGTAACACTCGCCGCCACATTCGAGTTTAGTAGCGCTCAGGAGAATATTATCACGCCAGCCCCTAATATCGCAACGTGGGGCGAGGCGAAGTTCGACACCTCAAAGGGTCTATCGCTATATATCGATGCCCCAAAGGAGGAGCGAGCTCGCCTTGTTGCTGCAGCTAAGGAGTTAAACCTTAGACTAAAAGAGGTCAAGCGCCCTGCAAAGCGCAACTATCTAAACCTTAGTATCGTAGCTTTAACAGATATCGCCGAAGCATCGTCATATAAGAGCTTCGAGGAGGGCTACACACTCGATATCACCACCAAGGGTATCAATATCAAGGCAACCTCGGCACAGGGTCTCTACTATGGTTTGCAGAGCCTTCGTGAACTCTGTTTAGCCAATGGCACAACCCTCACCACCTGCCATATATGCGATGCTCCTCGCTTTGAGTACCGCGGTATTATGGTAGATATCTCACGCCACTTCCGCACTAAGGAGTTCCTTATGCGTCAGATAGATATGATGGCTGCGATGAAGATGAACCGCCTACATCTACACCTTACAGATGCTGCTGGCTGGCGTATCGAGGTAGAGAGCTACCCACGCCTAACGAGCTATGCAGCATGGCGCATCCCTCACACTTGGAAGGAGTGGTGGAATGGTGACAGAGGCTTTGTTGTGGAGGGTACTGAGGGTGCATACGGTGGCTATCTAACGAAGGAGGAGGCAAAGGAGTTAGTAGCCTATGCCTCAGATAGATACATTACCATTATTCCAGAGATTGAGATGCCTGGTCACTCCGACGAAGTCATAGCTGCATACCCTGAGCTCGCTTGTAGCCAGAAGCCTGAGCGTCAGGGCGACCTCTGCATCGGTAAGGAGGCTACTTTCGAGATGATGCAGGCTATCCTTGACGAGGTTATCGAGATCTTCCCATCGGAGTATATCCATATCGGTGGCGACGAGGCGGGCAAATCGAGCTGGAAGGAGTGCGAAGATTGCCAACGCAGAATGCGCGAAGAGGGCTTGGAGAGTGTAGACGAGTTGCAGAGCTATATGATACACCGTATCGAGGAGTACCTCAACGCCCGTGGTCGCCAGATTATCGGCTGGGACGAGATTCTCGAAGGTGGTCTTGCTCCTAATGCCACCGTGATGTCATGGCGTGGCGAGGAGGGAGGCTTAGCCGCTGCCGCAGCAGGTCATAAGGTCGTTATGTCGCCTCACGGCTACTGCTATATCGACGCACCTCAGGATGCCCCATACTCTCAGCCCGAGAGCATTGGCGGATACCTGCCATTGGAGAAGGTTTACTCCTACGACCCAACACCAGCCACTATGGACAGTGCTGTAGCACAATATATTATGGGTGTTCAGGCAAACCTATGGGCAGAGTTTATCGTTACCGACGACCACTACGAGCACATGCTCTGGCCACGCGCCTTGGCTATTGCTGAGATTGGTTGGAGCAACCCAGAGAAGAGGGAGTACAGCGCCTTCCGCGAGCGTGCCGTAAAGATTGTAGATAGAATGCTTGAGGTGGGATATAAGCCTTTCGACCTAAAGAAAGAGATTGGCAATCGCCCAGAGTCGCTGGAGCCAGTCGAGCATCTGGCAGTGGGCAAGAAGGTCGAGTATTTATACCCTTCGTTCTACTACGGTCCAAAGTATGCTGCTGCGGGCGATACCGCTCTTACCGACGGTCTTCGTGGCACCTGGACCTACGCCGATATGCGCTGGCAGGGCTTCTTGGGTCGCGGTGGCGTAGATGTGGTTATTGATATGGAGGAGACTACACATATCGAAAGTATCACAGCAGACTTTATGCAGATATGTGGTCCTGGAGTCTTTATGCCATGCTTGGTTGAGATTGGAATCTCGAACGATGGCGAGGAGTGGACCGTTATTGCCGAGATCGAGCACGAGGTTATCCTCGACGAGCTACCCTCGTTCAAGAGCTTCGGCTGGACTGGCAGTGTCGACACCCGCTATATCCGCTATAAGGCGCACCGCAGCAAATATACAGGTTTCTTGTTTGTGGACGAGATTGTGGTAAGATAGCATACAAACTGAAAAGTGAGGTGCGCTTCGCGCGAGATTAATTATTTGGAGACAGCAGGGACAACAGGGACAACAGGGACAACAGAGAAATTTATTATCATTCTGATGATACTCTGTTTCGCTGTGGTCTCTTTCGTCTCTGTGGTCTCTTTCGTCTCTGTGGTCTCTTTCGTCTCTGTGGTCTCTTTCGTCTCAAAAAAAACCTTACCAAGCGCGAGACCCAAATTTGTTGGGAGAAGGGGTCAGATTTGTTCTATCGCAAAAGAAGATCCCCTCGGGATAGTACAAGTAGTACAGCCCGAGGGGTCTTACTTTTGGGATGGGACAAAGATGTGCCCCTTATCGCGAGTAATAATTTCTTGTCAGAAGGGCGCCGAGTGCTACACTCGGCGAAAAAGGCGACGATGGGGAGTACTTGACGTACGTCCCATTGTCGCCTTTTTTGTTAGGGGCCGCAATCGGCCCCTTATCACAAGAAATTCACAAGAAATTTCAATTAGCCGATAAGAGCCTCGTATGCAGCAGCATCAAGAAGCGCGTCAACCTCTGCAGGGTTAGACATCTTAATCTTGATAAGCCAGCCCTCACCGTATGGATCCTTGTTTACAAGTGAAGAGTCACCCTCAACAGCCTCGTTGAACTCGATAACCTCACCGCTTACTGGAGAGAAAGCATCAGAAACAGTCTTAACAGCCTCGATAGAGCCGAAAACCTCGTTAGCCTCGATAGTCTCGCCAACAGTAGGAACATCAACGAAAACGATATCACCAAGCTGTGACTGAGCATAATCAGTAATGCCGATAACAGCAACATCACCCTCTACACGGCACCACTCGTGGTCGTTAGAGTACTTCAAATTAGCAGGTACATTAGCCATAATTCTTGTAGTATTAAGTGTTATTTAGTTGTATTTCGCGGTTAGGTGTATTTCTCTTATCACACTTTCGCAACCACAAATATATATTTTTTTTGTTGTTCGCGAAAATTTTTCACAACTTTTTTACTCGCACCCACCAATAATAGGGGCTATTTCGATACCAATTTAGCCTTGTGCGGGAGCACAAACTCAACCTCTTTAAAGGCGTACTCGCGAATAATGCCGTCGCTATGTTCAAGTCGTAGCTCTCCCGAGTGGCGCACACCACGAATGGTAGCAACAAACTCCTCTCCATTCGAATATGCGTAGGTATGAGGCTCACCAAGGTGATACATAGTGTCGATATATTCACGCTCAATTTCAGCCTTCTCACCCTCTTCAAGACGTTTATATAACACCTCGAGCTTTTGTATTATTTGTTTTATAATCTCCTCTCTATCAAAGATTTCACCTCGCTCACGCGCCATAGATGTAGGGTTTGGTAGGTCGCACGGAAACTCTCGTTGGTTAACATTAAGACCAATGCCTACGATAGTGCGAGCAAGCGTATCTCCCGATAGGGCGTGCTCGATAAGGATGCCTACGATTTTATTGTCGCCAGCATAAATATCGTTTGTCCACTTAATGCGACACTCGATGCCATACTCACGCAGTGTATGCACCAACGATAGAGCCACAATCTCGGACAATAGAAACTGCTCATGTATGGGTAGAAACGTAGGTGTTAATACCACCGAGAATGTGAGGTTTTCACCCTCATTGCTATGCCACGAGTGACCTCGCTGTCCTCGTCCAGCGCTCTGATGCTCAGCCCATACGGCATCTAAATGTTCATACTTTGGGGCACGAATCTCATCATTTGTGGATGTTGTATGCTCAATGTAGTAAATCATTCTATGATATTATTTTTCCGAAAGATACGAAAAATAGTTTAAAAAGGGTTATATTTGCGTTGCTATATTTAATAAATTAGGAGTATGAATATATTTAAGAGCATCTTTGCCATTGCAATAGCCACCACACTACTTATCGTAAGCTGCGGTGGAAAATCGATAAAAAAGAGCGATAGCAACGCAACAACGAAGGAGGCGACCACCGAGCAAAATATCGTCATAGCAAAGCTATACGACTACACTGTAGTTGCTGAGTACCCACACTCTACACGTAGCTACACACAGGGTTTGCAGTATGTAGATGGTGTAATGTGGGAGGGTACAGGTCGTGAGGGTCGCTCACACCTTCAGCGCATCGACCTTAAGACTGGTGCGGCAGATATCGTGGCATCACTCCCAGATGATGAGTTTGGCGAGGGCATAACACACTACAAAAATGGCATATACCAGCTTACCTGGGAGAATCATAAGGCATACCACTACGATAGCAATGGTAACCTCATAAAGAGCATCCCCTACCGTGGCGAGGGCTGGGGTATTACCACCGACGGCGAGAAGCTATATATGTCCGACGGCACATCGACAATACGCCAAGTAAATCCCGAGACCTTTGCTACTGAGAGATCTATCTGCGTGACCTACAACGGCGAGCCTCTTGGTATGCTCAACGAGTTAGAGTGGATAGAGGGTCATATCTGGGCAAATGTCTACCTTACGGATGCTATCGTGGAGATTGACCCTGAGACAGGTGTTATATTAGGATATATCGACCTACCAGAGCTTCGCTCTAAGCTACACAACAATCCTGAGGCTGAGGCTCTTAACGGCATAGCATACAACGCCTCGACTGGCAACCTCTATGTTACTGGCAAGGAGTGGAATCGCCTCTTCGAAATTAGAGTTACCAAGTAGTATTTCCACATAGATAAAACTTCCCTTTGGCTTTAGCGAGTCTATCCATTTCAGTTATGGGCAGACTCTCTATTTATGTGTTTAATCGTTTGAACTTTTTGGTGTATAATTTTGCACAAATCGATTATTTTTGTATATCTTTGTAGTACAAACAGACTCCCTCTTAGAAGAGTTGGACACATAAACAACTATTTTAGATTACAAACCTACACTACAAAGCTATGAAGAAGCTATTTACGCTACTCTGTTTATCGCTATTCGGTATTGCGACTTTGAGCGCACAGGAGAAGGTTAAGCAGGAGATTGTATCCTCAATCTTCGACCGTCCAAGTGTATCATACGTATTGTTGGAGCGCAACTGGGCACACTCTAACGATGTTCTTAAGTTCCTCGACACCTACAAGATTGGCGAGAAGTATGACGAGAATAAGATTCCTACAAAACAGATTAACATTGCAGCTACCAATGGTACTCCAGTGACAAGCTCCGCAGTTTTGGCTGCTGTCAACGAGAAGAATTTGGGTAGGGAGGTTATGTCCTATATCTTCAACCGCAAGGATAATGGCAACTTCGATGACTCGCTTATCAAGGAGCGCGGTCTATACAACGCTAAGGACCGTGATATCCAGAACCTCGCAGCAGCGAAGGTTACCGAGCAGTCTTTCGAGTGGGGCGAGCCTCTTGTGAACTCTGCCTATATCGTTGTCCTCGACTTCTACGAGACAAAGCAGACTAAGTCTAACGGTAAGACTACATACGAGGCAAAGTGTGCTGCCAACGTCTTCAAGCTCAATGCAGACAAGGATGTACTCAACGACTTCTACCTTACTGGTTGGGCAGACGAGAGCTCTACCGATGCTGAGCGCGCTAAGGCAAAGGCTGCATACGACAAGATGCAGTTCGATTTGAAGTATATCACCACAGTTGATGTTACCGGTTCATCTACAACATCGCAGTACTCTACAGGTAGTATGTACAACTCATGTATGTTGGCATACGATAACGTAGTATTTAACTTGGAGAAGCAGATTCCATCGTGGAAGGCTACTGGCGATATTATCTCTGTAAGACCTATTGCAGCCAAGATTGGCACTAAGGAGGGCGTAAAGAATGGCGACCGCTTCCAGACCTACTCATACCGAGAGGACCGCAATGGCAACCTTAAGGCTGTTAAGCAGGGTATGGTGCGCGCAACCGTTGTCGCAAATAACAAGGGCGTTGCTACTGGTAACACCAAACCTTCATACTTCTACCAGATCTCTGGCGTGATGAACGTGAAGGAGGGCTTTGCTCTTGAGCAGAAGAACGACCTCAAGATTGGTGCAGCATTGACAGCTGGCACTAACCCATTGGGCACACGCGTAGGTCTCGACTTCGACTATATCACCAACATCTCTAAGGGAGGTTGCATCACCTACGCCTTGGTAAATGTAGGTGCCGATTTCAAGAAGAACAACCCACTTCTTATCGATGTATCTGCGGGTCTTGGTTACGGTGTGCCTGTCACACGCTTCTTCGAGATTACACCATCGGTTATCGTGGGTGGTCTTATCCAGCCTACGTTGGAGGATGCTGCAGATGCGGTACTTAATGAGGAGGAAGCCGAGGAGAGTGAGGGTGCTAAGTTTATGGGCTACTTCGTCGAGCCAGGCGTTCGCCTTGCTGTAACAATCCAGCCTCTATCAATCTTCGTAGGCACTGGATATCAGCTTAACTTCAAGGCTCCTTCAAACACTACCCTCTCATTCGATCAGGGTCTATGCTTCAAGGCGGGTGTTAAGTGGACATTCTAACGATCAATAAATAAAAACAAGAATATGAGAAAGTTATCACTACTACTTATTCTATGCGTATGCATGGTTTCAGTTTGCTCAGCGCAGAAGAATGACCGCCGAGCTTCATACAAGAGTTGGGAGAATTACGAGATTACAACCGAGCGCGTAGGTGTCGAGGGCACTAAGTTCGTTAAGGTTTGGGGCTTTGGTAAGAATGTGGATAAGGCTGTGATGAATGCTAAGAAGAATGCTGTTCACGCCTGCATCTTCCGTGGTCTTCCAGGCAACACAAATGCGAACTCTACACCAGCTATCCTCAACGAGTCGGCTTACGAGCAGAATTATGACTACTTTGAGAAGTTCTTTGCCCCTGGTGGTGCATACCTTGGCTTTGTAAATCAGACTACCGACGGTGTTCCAAGTGGTCAGGATAGACGAAAGGTTAAGGGTGGCTATAAGGTTGGCATCTATGTTCAGGTTATGTACGACAACCTACGAGATAAGTTGGAGTACGATGGTCTTAAGAGAAGACTTAGCGACGGTTTCTAATTGATTATTCGAAAGATGAAAAAGATAATTTTGCTTTTGGCAGTGCTCTGTTCAGTCAACATTGCTGCCTTTGGTCAGGCTAAGAAGCCTGTGATTATGGTTGTTCCAAACGAGGCATGGTGCCTACGCAATGGCTACGTGATGGAGTTTGACAATATGGGTACTAAGACCATCATTCCAGACTACGAAAGAGCCTTCTTGGAGAATAGCGAGGTTAAGGTTATGGTCGCTGCAATGGCGGACTTTATGGCAAACGAGGGCTTCCCTATCCAGTCTTTGGAGTTCGAGCTTAAGCGTCTTAAGAATGAGTCTGCTGAGATGGCTTTGATGATGGGTAAGAACGAGGGTGGCACTATTACCGAGACCCCTATCGAGCGCCTACGTCGCTCTGCAAAGGCTGATATCATCCTAAATCTCGACTATACAATTAAGAAGGTGGGTCCTCGCAAGCAGATTGAGTACACCCTTGAGGCTGTGGATGCATACACCTCAAAAATTATCTCTGGTAACGCTGGTACAAGCTCTGAGGTATCCTCAACAGCTTCAAACACAGCAGTATTGCAGGAGTCTGTACTAAGCTTTAAGGATAACTTGATCCGTGGCCTTGAAAACCACTTCCAGGACCTCTTCGACAATGGTCGCGAGATTACGGTAACGCTACTTCGATACGACACCTGCCCTATCGATTTCCAGGAGGAGTTCGAGATTAATGGCGACTACTTCGAGTTGGGCACTATCATCGATGCTTGGTTCTCAGACAAAGCAGTTCAAGGTCGCTACTCTATGGACTCAAGCTCTGCAAATAGAATGCGATTTACACAGGTTAGAATTCCACTCTACTCCGTAAACCCAATCAATGGTAAGGAGACAGCTATGGATGCCGCAGCCTTTGGTCGCACCCTTGCAAGCTTCCTAAAGCGCGATCCATACAACTTGGTTGTAGGCGTGACGCCTAAGGGTCTTGGCGAGGTTTGGCTTACAATCGGCGACAAGTAATCAACATTCATGGACGAGAGAGGAGGCTTATAAACAAGCCATACCCTCACGCCAACTCATTAATTTGAAGCACGTTAATCACGCAATTGCGATTGTGATGATTTAACAGAAAAGGTATATTATGATACGCAAAATATTCACTGCGCTTCTATTTAGCGCACTCACACTTAATGCAATGGCCCAGGTGGATAACGGACAGAGAATCGCTATCACACCTGTGGTATGTGACGACCTTCCGTTGGCTGCAGAGGCTAAGAATGCTCTTAGCCAGAAGCTACTCCAGATGACTACACAGAATGGCTTTGGAGCGACCTCGGGTGCATTCGTGCTTACAGCAACAGTGAATACTGTCGATAAGATGGTTACTTCTACCATCCCTGCGCAGATTGTCGTAGATTTGCAGGTATCGGCATATATCGTTAACCTCACAGAGAACTTCATCGCAGCAGAGACAACATTCAATGTTCGCGGTATGGACACCACCGACACAAGAGCTCAGGTTAAGGCTATTAACAGCATCAACGCCAAGAGCACAGCCGTGCGTAAGTTTATGGCTTCGGCTCGCGAGAAGATTATCGACTACTACTCTGGTCGCGTAACTACCATCATCGCTAAGGCTCAATCGTTGGCAGATAGGGGCGAGTATGAGGAGGCTATCGCAGTTTTGGCAGGTGTACCTGAGAACTTGGAGGAGTATCCTATCGTTGCTGAGAAGATGACGGCTATATACACCCAGATGGTTGACCGTTTTGCCGCAGTAGCTCTCCAGGATGCAAAGAGCAAGATTGCATTGAAGGACTATATTGGAGCTCTTGATGCACTAATGGCTGTAGACCCTTCAAGCACACGCTTTAGCGAGGCGAGCACTATGGTAGATACCATTAAAATGGAGATTGAGGAGCTCGAGAAGGCGGCAAAGCGCGAGAAGGAGGAGAGGGAGATGCGCGAGTATCAGCTTCGCCTAAAGGAGATTGAGGCTAAGAAGGAGCTCGCTATGAAGTTCCACGACGACGAGGTAATGCTACGCAAGGCTCAGATTGAGGCATCTAAAAAGAGCTCAGAGCAGAGTATGAAGAGCGAGCGCTCGACTCAGAGAATGCAGAAGGCTCTATCGGAGTGGTTGCTTGGCAATAAATAATGCAAATTACCTAAATTATGAAGAGATACCTATTTATAATATTATTTGTACTCCTTGCAACGCCATACATCTCTGCACAGCAGAAGGTTGTTGAGAGCAGCGCAAAAAGGGCTCCAGAGTGGATAGGTCTTGCCGAGGAGAACTACATCATCGTATCGGCTGAGAATGCCACGCTTGATGGGGCTAAAACATCGTGTTTAGCCACTATCCAGCAGTCTATCATTAGCAGCGTGGCGGTCTACATCACATCGACTGAGCAGTCGTACGATGCGATGACAAGAACCGAGTACAATGAGGATATCACACATAGCTATGAGTCACGTATTAAGACAATAGCGGCAAGATTACCTTTTGTTCAGGGCATCACTCTCGACAAAGCGGAGATCTACTGGAAGAAGATCTACGACAAGTCGGACAAGAGCTACAAATATGAGGTACACGCCAAGTATCCATTCACAAAGTTTGAGCGCAACGCACTTGTAGAGCAGTATAACGCTATCGAACAGGAGAAGAACAACCAGTTCCAGCAGATTAAAGATGCCTTCTCAACATTCACTGAGGTGGAGTATATCGCTCGTGCTATTACCGATCTAAATGCTTTGTGTGAGTACTACATCGACGATAATCGCAAGGCTGAGGCAAAGGCTCTGATAGATAACTATCGCAGATTATACAACGCGATATCTATCGTACCATACTACACCGCCTTGGGCGATATCGTCTTCTACCTCAACCTCGAGGGTCGTCACATGACCACTTCACGCCGCCCAAACATTAAGAGCGAGTATGCCTCAGAGATTGAGCTCGTGGCTATCGAGGACAACCTCTACCGCATAACCTACAATTATGAGTATTGCCAGCCTGAGGATGACAACAAGATTGATATCAGTTACCAATTTGCAAACAACGCAGTTGCTCGCCACACCTTCTACTTCGATGTATCGAAGAATCGTATCGATGTTGTGCCATTTGGTCAAATCGAGCTCGATGTGAAGTTGGGAAACGCCGCTCCTATCGCGGAGGATGCAGCTATTCCAAGCGAACAGATTGCCGAGATTAAGGGTTGGTTGGACTTGCGCGCTAAGCAAGATACTCCATTCACGGTTGCTGGCATCAACCTCTCGTTCGACAGCCTTAACATCCGTGTTAAGCCAGAGCTAAACGAGGAGTTTAAAGGCAAGGGCAACCACCGTCTAAGCTTCGACGTGGAGAGTAGCTTCGAGAGCGTCAAGCGCCGTGAGGGTATTGCAACAGGTACAATTACAATTGTGAACAAGGAGACAAACAAGAGCACCGAGGTTCGCTTCCATCTACCATACAAGATTATTCTATAAAACAATATTAACCAATTAAAACATTACGTATTATGAAAAAGTATTTCTATTTCGCAGTCGCTATCATCGCGACTTTGTCAACTGGTTGCTTTGCAACTAACGCTACTACTCCAGCAGCTAAGGGAGCTAAGGAGATTTCAGTTCCTATGAGCGGTCCTGAGTACCGTGGTAACAACGAGTACTGGCGCGCAGTAAACTCTGGTCGTAGCGACGAGATGGCAATGGCTAAGAAGGTAGCGATGTCAAATGCCCGCCAGGAGTTGGCAGCAAGCGTTGAGGCTGAAGTTAAGTCATTCATGGAGAACTACGCTCAGAACGTTGGTGGCAAGGCTAAGTCTATCTACGAGGAGTTGACAGGTGTAACTGTAAAGCAGACTCTTCGCAACATTGAGGTTCTTGAAGAGAAGTACTACCAGAACGAGGATGGCTCATACGACTGCTATGTATGCCTACAGATCAGCAAGGTACAGGTAGAGAAGGAGCTTGAGAACCAGATTGCACAGGAGGAGGAGTTGAAGCTTCAGTTCGACCGCGAGCGCTTCAGAAAGGCTTATGAGGCAGAGTTCCAGAACTACGCTGAGAATAGATAATATACTCAAAGAGTTCACGCTAATTCAATAGGTCGCACAACTCTCTTTGTTGTTTAAACGACCTTAATAACACAGAGCCTGCCCACACTACTCGGTGGTCGGGCTCTGTTGCTAACACCTAAGTTTTATGAAGAGATATATCCTTCTTATCCTCTCGCTCACTATCAGCCTAAGCGCAATAGCCCAGACCGATATTAGAGCTGAGTATGAGGCATTTAAGAAGAAACGCACACAGGAATATAACGACTTCCGTAAGAAGGCAAACGAAGATTTTGCCGAGTACTTGAAGAAGCGCTGGGCAGACTACGATGTAGACCAAGCCGAGCCAGCACCTATTCCAGATGTCTTGCCACAACCGGAAGTTGCACAAGAGCCACAGCCTACGCAGGAGGTCCCTCAGTCGCTACCAGAGCCAGAGAATACGGTAGAGATTGTTAAGGATATTATTGTACAGGAGCCAGAGGCTAAGCCCGCTGTAAACACGAAGGTTCTCAGCGTAGACTTTTTTGGCGAAATATTAGATGTCCCTTGCGACAAGGATGAACTTCCATTTATGGCTGCCCTTAACGAGCAGAACTTCAGTACAATGTGGTCAAAATATAGCGATACCACACAGCCCGCAGTTAAGCATCTTGAGAGCTACGTAGCATCGCACAACCTAAATGGCTGGGGCAGCTACCAGCTTGTAAAGCGAGTTAGCGAGCAAGCATACGCCAACAACAAGCCAAACGAGCGTATTGCGCTCCAAGCGTACCTTCTCTCGCAGCTCAAATATCGTGCACAGGTTGCTATGAGCCGCGACGATTTGGTTTTGTTGCTCCCATTCAAGGAGACAATCTACGGCGTAACATACCTAACTATCGATTCGCAGAAGTACTACATCTTTAGTTATAGCGAGAGCTGCTGCCCATGCTTCCGCACCTACGACAAGGGTTTTGAGTACGCCGACAACATCTTAAGTGCATCGTTGACTGGCGATATGAGGATTGGTCAGAAGCAGAATATGGAGTTTGAGCGCTTGGGAGCACTGCTTGGCAAGAAGCTCGAAGCACCAATCTATATGGGCAATATGGGTCTACTATATAGCTACCCTCTTATGGATAATATCGCATACTACAAACAGGGCTTCTCTGAGGAGTTTGCCGACGCGATACTCTCTCCACTACGCGAGAAGATCAAGGGTAAAAGCGACACCGAGGCTGTTAGCTACCTACTCAATTTCGTTCAGAATGGCTTTGGCTATGTGGACGATATGAAGGTCTTTGGTAGACAGAAGCAATTGTTTGTCGAGGAGTCATTCTTCTACGGTCAGAACAACTGCAAGGACCGCGTAGGTGTCTTCTCTTGGCTTGTACGCGAGCTTGTAGGCTTGGATGTTATCGGTGTTCGCTTCGAGGGTAACCAGGCAAGCAACGGCATCGGACACATCACCTGCGCAATTGCATTTAAGGAGAGTGTTGCGGGCGACTACTATATGTATCAGAATCGACGTTTTGTGGTTTGCGACCCGACCTATATCAACGCTGGCATTGGACAGGCTATGCCATGCTATAAAAATTCCACACCAGAGATAGTACCTATTTCTGTAAGGTAGTCCTCCTAAAACTACGAAGTAAGTAGACCCTCCCGAAGTTATCGAGACTTTGTGGAGGGTCTCTATTTATCACCAACAGAAGTGATATAGCCAATATTTTCGCAAAAAAAGCTACGATTTGGATAAAAGCATATATCTTTGCATATTGATAATTGTGTATATATGAATAATACTACAGACCGCATACAGGAACTGCTCCAGCGCCATATCCTTGTTAAGGATGCCGCTATTGGAACATCACTCATTGGCACTCGCCGCGATATTCTCCCCGAGCTTATATCTTTGGAGGATGAGGCTAAGGTTGTAAAGATGTACGAGGAGTCGATAAAGGCAGGAGCTAAAATCATCACTACAAACACCTTCCTTTCTGACCCACTATCGTTGACATCATGTGGCGTAAGCTACACCACTGAGGAGGTTGTTGCAGCAGCACTCTCGGCAGCTAAAAAGGCGCGCGAGGCGAGCCAGAAGGAGGTATTTATCGCTGGCTCAATAGGTCCTTCAACACGCAATATCTCGCTTGCCATAGACCTTAAGGAGGAGGAGCTGCGCGACTCATATAATAACCTTATTGAGGCTCTCCACAAACACGGGGTCGATATCTTCCTTATCGAGAGCATCACCGATGTGCGCAACGCGGAGATTGCAGCCGAGGTATGCCGCGAGGTAGCTCCTGAGACTCCAATTATCTTCTCGGCAGTACTCTCAAAGATTGGCGGTCTGCTTGTTTCGGGTCGCTCGGTAGAGAAGTATGTCGAGGACGTTGCGAAGTTCAACCCTTTGGCTATCGGCTTTAACTGCTCACACGGCGTTAAGAATGTGGTCGATAACATCGAGCTACTTACGCGCTACACCTCACTACCTACATACGTAGCGCCATCGGCAGGTCTTCCTGACGGCAAGGGCAAATACCCAGATACCATAAAGAAGCACACCGAGACACTACGTGCTGCAGCAGAGAAGGGATTACTTAGCATCGTGGGTGGTTGCTGTGGCACTACCGTAGAATACACCCGTAGCATAGCGCAGATGGCACGCCATTATAAACCTCGTAAATAAGTAATTATGAACAGCATAGAGTTACGACGTAAACTACATAAGTACCCTGAGCTATCGTTCGAGGAGCACAACACTCAGCGACTCATTATCGAGGCACTGCAGAACGAGGGCATCGAGTGTCGCACAATTGCCGGCACTGGTGTTCTTGCTAAAATCGAGGGCGAACGTGGCAACCACCGCCGCTGTGTAGTGCTCCGCGCCGATATTGATGCTCTACCAATTAAGGAGCTTAACAATATTGAATACTGCTCTGAGAACGAGGGTGTTATGCACGCCTGTGGTCACGATATTCACACCGCAATACTCTTTGGTGTTTTGCAACGCCTGAAGCAGAGACCCGATTTTGAGGGTACTCTCTTTGGCATTTTTCAGCCAGGCGAAGAACTAAACCCTGGAGGTGCTTCGTTAGTGTTAAAGGAGAACCCATTTGAGGGTTACGATGTTGCCGCGGTTATCGGTCAGCACGTAGATGCCTCGTTTGAGGTTGGCGAGGTAGCTATATGCCCCGGTGTCTTTATGGCTTCTAACGACGAGCTACGCTTCTGGGTGCGTGGCAAGGGTGGTCACGCTGCACGTCGCAGTAGCATCAACGATACGGTGACGGCAATGGCTGATATGGTGATGCGCACAACGGCTCTAAACAGCCCTAATGGCGTTGTCTCTATCGGCAAGGTTATAGCCGATGGCGCAACCAATGTTATTCCCGACAGCGTGAGCGCTGAGGGAACAATGCGCACCTTCGATAGCGAGGAGCGTGAACGCATCTATAAACATATCTACAGCAACGCCAAAGCCATAGAGGAGCGATATGGCGTTACGGTAGAGGTTGATATCAATAGAGGTTACCCCTCTGTCAAGAACGACATAATGCTTGCCTACGAGGCAATGATTATCGCTCAGGATGAGGATATTACGGTACGCGATATTGCGCGTATTCCTATGGCAGAGGACTTTGGTTTCTACACCGAGCTTTACCCATCGCTATTCTACCGCCTTGGCGTAGGCAGCGCTGCTGGAGGCTCACATAGTGCCACATTCCTCCCCGACGAGGCATCTATAGCCGTGGGTGAGAGGATGATGTGTCGCATGGCACTACATATACTGAATAAATAGAGGATGACAAGAAAGAAGAGTCTAAGAGGACACAACCGCGATGAACGTGCCACGTTCATTATGAATATGTTTCGAGAGTTTCCCGACAAGAAATTCTCACTAAGACACCTTGCGGCAGCATCAGGTCATGCCGATAGAGAGGGTCGTGCTATGACCATGGCTATAATCCGCCAGTTCTTGGAGGAGGGATACATCACCGAGGTCTCGCGCGGCAAGTATAGCGTTTCGCACACCATGATGCCTCATCACGAGGGCGTTGTATCTACAATGTCACCAGGAGTGTTGTATGTATATGTCGAGGAGTTGGATGTTGATGTATGCGTGGCGCGCAAAAATGGTTGCGGAGCGCTGGAGGGCGATAGAGTTGCTATCGCCGTGGCTCGTCGTTCGCGCGGTGGCGAATATGAGGGCTACATCACCGAGATTTTGGAGCGCAACCCAAAGCCATATATTGGTGTTGCTCAGGTTGGTCCAAACTCGATATTTGTTGTTCCCGACAACCGCCGTTTAGGCTCAGATATCTATCTATCGCGAAACCGCTATCCCGATGTTAAGGATGGCGATAAGGTATCGGTAAGAATCACCGAGTGGAACGACGACAGACGACTTCCATACGGAGAGTTGGTCGACATTCTTGGTCAGGCAGGAGAGAACGAGACCGAGATGCACGCCATACTCGCCGAGTTTGACCTACCATATAAGTTCGAGGAGAGCGTTCTCCACGATGCAGAGTGCATAAGTGGCAAGATAACAGATAAGGAGATTGCTCGCCGTAGAGATATGCGTGCGAGAACAACCTTCACTATCGATCCTGCCGATGCTAAGGACTTCGATGATGCTCTCTCTATCCACAAATTAGAGGATGGCATTTGGGAGGTTGGTGTACATATTGCCGATGTAACACACTATGTAACACCCGATTCTGTTGTCGAGAACGAAGCTCAGCAGCGCGCTACATCGGTATATCTTGTAGATCGCACTGTACCAATGCTCCCTGAGCGTTTGTGTAATGATCTATGCTCTTTGCGTCCAAACGAGGATAAGCTATGCTTCTCGGCGGTCTTTACCCTCAACGCCAATGCCGAGATTTTGGACGAGTGGTTTGGTCGCACGGTTATCCACTCCGACCGCCGCTTTGCATACGAGGAGGCACAAGAGGTTATCGAAACAGGGAAGGGAGATTTCGCGGAGGAGATACTTACGCTAAATACACTTGCAAAGGTACTCCGTGCCGAGCGCTTTAAGAGTGGTGCTATTGCCTTTGAGCGCGACGAGATACGCTTCCGTTTGGATGAGAAGGGTCGCCCACTTGGAGTATATACAAAGGTGCAGAAGGAGGCAAACCAGCTTATCGAGGAGTTTATGTTGCTTGCCAACCGTCGTGTAGCTGAGTTCTGCGCCCACCGCATATCTAATGGTCGTCGTGTACCACGCCCAATGGTGTTCCGTGTTCACGACGAGCCTTCGGAGGATAAACTTCAACGATTCAGAGAGTTCGCGCTACGCTTTGGTCACTACTTCAAGGCTGTAAAGGGTCGTGCTGTGGCTAAGGAGATGAACAAACTCCTAAGCAATATCACGGGTAGCTCAGAGGCAAACGCAATTACGACATTGGCAGTACGCAGTATGGCAAAGGCAGTATATACCACCGACAATATCGGTCACTACGGCTTGGCATTCCCATACTACACGCACTTCACATCACCTATCCGTCGCTACCCCGATATGATGGTACACCGTCTCTTGGCAAGCTACCTCGAGGGCAAGAAGGGCGACGATAAAAAGCTCTTAGAGCAACTCTGCGTACACTCTACCGAGCGTGAAATTCTCGCCTCGGAGGCTGAGCGTGCAAGCATCAAGTATAAGATGGCGGAGTTTATGAAGGACCGCATTGGCGAGGTCTTCGAGGGCACCGTTTCGGGACTCACAGAGTGGGGTCTCTATGTTGAGATTAACGAGACACATATCGAGGGTATGGTCTTCCTACGCGATATTGATGACGATGACTACTATCGCTTCGACGAGGCGCGCTACGAGGTTGTAGGTCAGCGTTCACGCCTTAGCTTCACACTCGGCACGCCAGTGAAGGTTATGGTCAAATGCGTAGATATGCGTCGCCGCACACTCGATTTCAAACTACTTCTATAATGAGAATAAACGACATCTTAGAACGAGCCTTGCAGCGCATACCATTAACGCGTGATGAGGCATATTTCCTATACGACAATGCACCATTGCAACTACTTTGCAGTGTGGCAGATGGGCTACGTCAAAGTGCTGTTAAAGACCCTAATGTTGTAACTTGGCAGATCGACCGTAATGTGAACATTACCAACGTCTGTAAGTCTGGTTGCAAATTCTGCAACTTCCACTGCAAGCCACACCAGGAGGATAAGGCATTTATCACCACAATGGCGGAATATCGTCAAAAAATCAATGAGGCATTAGCTCTTGGAGCAGACCAACTATTGCTTCAAGGAGGTCTTCACCCACGCCTTGGCATCGAATTTTATGAGCGTCTCTTCTCGCAGATTAAGAAGGAGTACCCCGCACTACGCCTCAACGCACTTGGCGCGCCAGAGGTGGCACATATAGCCACAATTAGTGGCATCACCACCCGCGAGACTCTAATACGTCTTCGCAATGCGGGATTAGACACTCTTCCAGGTGCTGGAGCCGAGATCCTCTCGGAGCGCGTACGCAAGATTATATCGCCAGCAAAGCCATCTGTGCGCGACTGGATTTTGGTGATGCACGAGGCTCATCAGCTCAACATTCCTGCCACAGCGACAATGATGTATGGTCATATCGAGACTCGACACGAGCGCATTGACCACCTTATTACCATCCGCGACCTTCAGGCACGCAAGCCCGAGGGATCGCGAGGTTTTACTGCCTTTATTCCGTGGGTCTTCTGCCCTACAGGCACACAACTCGAGAAGGAGGGCATATCGCCACGTTTCTCAGCCACTGAGTATCTGCGCATTATAGCTATGAGCCGCATCATCCTGTACAACATTCCCAACATCCAAGCCTCATGGCTTACCGTGGGCAAAGACGTGGCGGAGATAGCCCTCAAGAGTGGCGCAAACGATATGGGCTCGATAATGATTGAGGAGAATGTGGTATCCTCGGCAGGAGCTACCACACGCTTTGACAAGGAGGCTATGCAAACCACCATACGCCGAGCCGGTTTCACACCGCAACTTCGAGACCAACTCTACAATTATCGAGAACTGAAATAGAGCATTTTAAGTGGGCTTTCCGAACAAAAAATCGGAGAGCCCATTTCTCTTTCTGCAGAGGGTATTGTTACTTTTTCTATTGAAAAATTTGCATTTGTTGAAATTTTTTGTACTTTTGCATCAATTGGAAAAAAGTGAACTTAAAAATGCCGAAGGTAGATAAGCACACAGATTACCTCAGAAAACCTGAGTGGCTCAAAATCAGCCTACGAAGCACGACGGATACGGCAGATGTCGAACATATCGTCGAGGGGCGTTGTCTCCATACGATATGCACCAGTGGCATGTGTCCTAACAAGGCAGAGTGCTGGAGTCGTCGTACCGCAACATTTATGATTTTGGGCGATATTTGCACCCGCAATTGTCGCTTCTGCGCCACAACCACAGGTCGACCTTTGCCTCCCGACGAGGCAGAGCCTGAGAAGGTTGCTGAAAGCGTGAAGCTTATGGGCCTTAAGCATGCTGTTATTACATCGGTTACACGTGACGACCTACCCGACCATGGTGCCGCCATCTGGGCGAGAACCGTCGAGGCTGTGCGTCGCGAAAACCCAGAGTCTACAATAGAGCTCCTTATTTCCGATATGGATGCCCGCCCTGAGTTGTTGGACACAGTGTTGGCATCGCGTCCCGATATTGTGGGACATAATATCGAAACCGTTGAGAGACTGACTCCAGAGGTGCGTTCGCGCGCCAAGTATCGTACATCGCTTCAGACGCTGAAGTATATTGCCGATAGTGGAGCAGTTGCTAAGAGCGGCTTGATGCTCGGTCTTGGCGAGAGCGAGGAGGAGGTACTTCAGACACTTCGTGATTTGCGCGATGTGGGAGTATCCATCGTCACTCTTGGCCAGTATCTACGACCAACTAAGGAGCACTATCCCGTAAAGGCGTATATTACTCCTGAGAAGTTCGAAGAGTACCGTCTCGAGGCTCTCAAGTTAGGTTTCGCATATTGTGCGAGCGCACCACTTGTGCGTTCGTCATACTTGGCGGATGCCGCACTTGAAGCAGTAAGAGAGGTATGCAGAACGAAGTAGAAATAAGAGATTTACATACTATGGCGTATGGCGAGTGCTGGGACTACCAGCGTTCGCTCTTCGACGTGCTATGCCGTAAGAAGATGGAGAAGAGCTTTACGGAGAGTGAGCCACATGGCACTATCCTCTGCGTTGAGCACCCTGCTGTATACACCCTTGGCAAGAGTGGCAACGAGGCAAATATGCTTGTTGCCGAGGAGTACCTCAAGAGCCTTGGAGCAGAGTTCTACCATATCGACCGAGGTGGCGATATCACCTTCCACGGTCCAGGACAACTCGTCTGCTACCCTATTATCGACCTCGATGCAATAGGCATCGGCATCCGACGTTATATAGATATACTCGAGCAGTCGGTTATCGACCTTGCTAAGGAGTATGGTATCGAGGCACATCGCTCAGAGGGTGCATCGGGAGTGTGGGTCACACAGGGTCATCGTCTTGTTAAGCTCTGCGCTATTGGTGTTCGCGCCTCACATGGTGTGACTATGCACGGCTTGGCGATGAACGTATCTACCGATCTGAAGTGGTTTGAGCTTATCAACCCATGTGGCTTTACGGACAGAGGTGTTTGTTCGCTCAGCTCGCTCACTGGTCGCGATGTTACTATGGAGGAGGTAAAGCCTCGATTCATCAATCACTTAACGAAAAATTTGAATGTTAAAATATATAAAAAGTAAACGTTATGCCCATAGAAAAGAGATGGGTTGTCAAGCCACAAGGCGACTCGGCTATGGTGGAGGCATTAGCCACCGAGCTCGGTATGTCGAAGGTTTTGGCAAACCTATTAGTTCAGAGGGGCATAGACACCAAGGAGAAGGCGCAAAAATTCTTCTCTCCCGCATTGCGCGACTTGCACGATCCATTTCTAATGAAGGATATGGACAAGGCTGTGGAGCGCATCGAGAGGGCAGTGAAGGCTGGCGAAAAGGTAATGATTTACGGAGACTACGATGTCGACGGAACCACTGCCGTGGCGTTAGTCTACAAGTTTTTAAGCCAGATAGGACACAAGAATTTGTCGTTCTATATTCCTGACCGATATGTCGACGGTTACGGCATATCAATCCGAAGCATCGACCACGCCGTTCGCAAGGGCGTTACGTTGGTTATTGCATTGGACTGCGGCATCAAAGCCGTGGAGAAGGTGGCCTATGCCAAGGAGTGTGGCGTAGATTTCATCATCTGCGACCACCATTTACCCGCTGAGGAGATTCCTGCGGCGGTGGCTGTATTGGACCCCAAACGCACAGATTGCAACTATCCATTCGATGAGTTGTCGGGCTGTGGCGTTGGTTTTAAGCTCGTCGAGGCGTATGCTAAGCGCAACAACATCCCATTTGCGGATATCGAGCATTTGCTTGATTTGTTGGTTGTTAGCATCGCATCAGACATTGTGCCACTTGTGGACGAGAACCGCATTTTGGCATACTACGGATTACGCAAACTCAACTCGTCGCCATCGAAGGGTTTGGAGTCGATAATCAAGATTTGTGGTCTCGAGAGCCACGATATCACTATCGACGATATCGTCTTCAAGATTGGTCCTCGCATCAACGCCGCAGGTCGTATGCGTATGGACGAGAATGATGAGAATGCAGCGCCTTCGGGTGGTCATGCTGCCGTGAGCCTTCTTATCGAGGGTAACACGCGCGAGGCCGCCAAGTTTGGCGAGGTTATAGACTCTTATAACCAGGATCGTAAGAGCATCGACCGCAATGTTACGCAGGAGGCACACGACTACGTGGAGTCACACCCGGAGCTTAAGGCATTGAAGAGTACGGTGATCTACAATCCTAAGTGGATGAAGGGTATCGTTGGTATCGTGGCATCACGCCTTATTGAGACCTACTACCGCCCTACTGTCGTTCTTACCAAGTCTAACGGTTTTGTTACGGGCTCTGCTCGCTCGGTTGCGGGCTTCGACTTGTATCAGGCAGTGGAGTCGTGCTCCGATTTGTTGGAGAACTTCGGTGGCCACATGTACGCTGCGGGTCTTACGATGAAGGAGGAGAATGTTGCGGCATTTACTAAGCGCTTCAACGACTATGTTGAGGAGAATATCGACCCTAACATCCTTGTGCCTCAGGTAGATATCGATAGTGAGTTGATGTTCTCGGATATCACAGATGAGTTCCACCGCCAGCTCAACAATTTCCAGCCTTTTGGTCCAGGAAATAGCTCTCCGGTCTTTATGACTCGCGGTGCAAGCAACCACGGTGATGCTCGTTTGGTGGGTGCCGAGTGCGACCATTTACGCATGGATTTGATGCAGGGCGACCGCTCACATATCAGCATCCCTGCCATCGCTTTCCAGCAGCCTCAGCACTACAAATGGGTGCGCGCAGGCAAGCCAGTGTCGGTATGTTACCAGATTGTGGACAACCACTATCGCGGCACTGTTACAAAGCAGCTAAGAATCAAGGATATAAAGCCTGAAAACTAAGAGCTTAGCTCTATGGAAAAGGGAATGTTCAACTACGGTTGAATGTTCCCTTTCTTGTTATGCAGAAAATCTAAATAATTAATAATTATTTGGCTTTTTAGTCTTAACCTCCACTTTTTCGCAGAAAAGTTGAGGTTTTTTGTTAAAAAATCACTATCTTGCGCACAAATATCCTAAATAAGGAACGGACCCTCGGGGCGTAGGCAAATATGAGACAGGGGGCTGAAGGTTGTTAGTTATTGAGGATTAGATAATTATAAACTTAAACTACTTATATTACTATGAAAAAATTGATGTTTTTGATGGCTGCCCTTTTCGTAGGCGTAAGCGCATCTGCTCAGACACTTCCAGATGTTAAGGTTGAGAATCAGGAGGCGAAGACAATCTCTACACGTGATCTTGTAGACGGCACACCAATGATCATCTCATTCTGGTCAACCACTTGTAAGCCATGTATCATGGAGCTTAATGCTATCAACGACAACCTCGAAGATTGGTTGGAGGAGGCAAACTTCAAGGTAGTAGCAGTATCTGTTGACGATGCTCGTACATTGAGCCGTGCTCGCGCGATGACTAAGGGTCAGGGCTGGGACGACTTCGTATGTATCTACGATAAGAATCAGGACTTCAAGCGCGCAATGAATGTTAGCCTTACTCCACACGTGTTCATCGTTGATGGCAAGGGCAACATTGTTTACTCACACTCTGGCTACACTCCAGGTAGCGAGCAGGAGTTGTTCGAGAAGATTAAGAAGCTTAAGTAAAATTCCGAGTATATAGCACAAGGGGTATCGTTTCGACGAATGCCCCTTTCTGCTCAGATATAACCATTTTAAAATGAAGAAATTTCTACTATTTTTAGGCGTTGCACTTGCTACCACACTTAGCGTTAGCGAGGCATCAGCTCAGATTAAGGTTGGCGAGGGTCAGGTTTCGGTAGCCTTGGAGAGCAACAACAGCTACTACGCTGAGGATGCGACACTTGAGAACATCGGTCTTATCGAGCCTCTCAAACGCACATACGGTGACTTTGGTTCTAACAACTTCTTGAAGGTTGATTACAACCTCAACCAGTTCTCTGCTGGTGCTCAGTTGGATGGCTATTTCCCTGTACTCTACGGTTACGACCTTTACGAGTACATGAAGGATAAGGATAGAAACCAGGGCAACGCTACATTCCTAAGCTTCTACACTCAGTACGAGGCTCAGAATTGGGGTGTACGAGTTGGTGATATCTATGACCAGTTTGGTAATGGTCTTATCTTCCGTTCGTATGAGGATCGCGCTTTGGCATTCAACAACTCACTGCTTGGTGCTCGCGTTTACTACAACTTTGGCACATACGCAACAGTTAAGGCTGTAGCGGGTAAGCCACGCCTCTATAACGATCGCACAGACAACTGGGTTTATGGTGCAGATTTTTCTGTATCACTCTCTGATATGTTTGGCTGGAATAGCACTATCCTATCTTTGGAGGGTAGCTATGTAGGTCGCTACGATAGCGACATCTCAGATTTCAATGAGGACATCTGGACCGAGGATTGGTCTGAGATTATCGGCGTTCAGAATAAGCTCGACGGTCTACAGAATATGAATATGGTCTCTGGTCGCGTTAACTTTGAGCACTCTGGCTTTACTTTCCGTGGAGAGTATGTAACCAAGCTAACAGACGACCTACACAACCCTATCGTAGATGTAGCAAAGGGTAATGTTATCTTCCTTGACTTTGGCTACAACTACAAGCGTTTCTCTGCCACTGCATCATTCCGTCGTATGGAGAATATGACAACTGCTATCGACCCACGCACAAAGCCTATTGGTGCAGGTAACACTATGAACTATATTCCATTGCTTACACGTCAGCACACCTACTCATTGGCAAACCTTAACCCATATCTTGGCACAAGCGCGAACACTTGTGGTGAGATAGGTGGTCAGATTGACTTGTACTACTCATTGCGTAACCCTAAGGCACGCGGTAAGTACTGGAACTTCCACGTCAACTTCTCTATGTTCAACACTATCGACCACCCTCTTATAGGATCTAATGCCGAAACTCCAAAGATGGTAGAGGGTCGAAACGCATGGATAGATTTCAACTTCGACGTTGAGCGTCAGTGGAATAAGAAGTTCAAGACTACATTCTTGTACGCTTTCCAGCGCTGGGACGAGGAGCTAAACCACGTTGATGCGTTGCATTCAATGTACTGTACATCGCATATCTTTGTTGGAGATGTAACATATAAGTTCAACAAGAAGCACTCTGTACGTGTTGAGGCTCAGTACCTCTCATCTGATGATTTCGAGGGCGATTGGTTAGCAGGTACTATCGAATACAACTTTGCTCCAAAGTTTAGCGTCTATGCAAGCGATATGTGGAACTGCGAGCCTATGGGCGATTCGTCGAAGGTAGGAGGTTTTGGTGGTAACTACTTTGAGGACCTCGAGACTGGTAAGGGTAAGAACTACCTTTTGCACTACTACCAGGTAGGTGCAAGCTACACACACAACAGCCTCCGCGTTCAGCTATCGTACGGTCGTAACCGTGCAGGCTATGTATGCTCGGGTGGTGTATGCCGCTTCCAGCCAGCATTTACAGGTGGTAACTTATCAATGACACTCTCATTCTAAACTAATTAATTGAGTTAAAGCTATGAAACTAATCAAGTATTTCACAATTGCCATTGCAGCACTTGCATTTGCAGCTTGCGGCGGCGACGATAGTGAGGGTGGTAAGCAAAACTCTTCAGGCGTTGTTCTTAAGGCTAACAACAACTCTGTTGAGGTTAATACCCCTATCTACTTCTCTGTAATAGCTGCAGACGGCACAGACCTTACTGCTGATGCTATTATCTTTGATAAGACCAACGACTTTGCGGAGGTATCAAACCCATTTACCCCTACTAAAGATGGCGAGTACGTATTCTTTGCTTCGGTGAACAATAAGAATACTCCATACCTCACTATAAACGTTGTTCCATCAATTCCAGAGCTTCCTGCTGACCCACAGCCAGCAAACACATCGTTCAAGCACCGCATCTTGCTTGTTGACCACACTGGTAATACTTGTGGTAACTGCCCACAGATGATGCTTGCTCTTAAGGAGATTATGGAGGAGGTGGCTCCTGAGGGTCAGGTTAGCTTCCACGACAAGTTCTCAGAGGCTATGGCGCACTCATACACCACTAGTGACAATGCATACTCAAAGGCTGCAGCTGGTGTATCAGGTCACTATGGTGTAACGGCATATCCTACTGTTACTTACAACTTCTATCACACAACCACATCACCACAGAATGCGGCTCACATTAAGGGTCAGATTAGCTCTTTGTGGAAGGCAGATGGCGCAGACGCAGGTATTGCAGCATCTTCAACCGTTGCAAACACCTGTGTGGTTGTAAATACCGAGGTTAAGGCTGCTAAGAAGAACGACTACCGCATTACGGCTTGGTTGTTGGAGGACAACATCTACGCTAAGCAGACAAATGCTACCGAGGATTGGATGGACTACCACGACAATGCTATCCGTCAGCGCATCGTTTCAGACGATATCACTGGCGTAAGCCTTGGCACTATTGCAGCTGGTGAGACAGCATCTACAACCCTTACCCTACGTATCGATTCTGAGAAGTGGAATCGCGACAACTTCAAGGTTCTTCTTATCGTAAGCGCTAAGGACGCAAAGGGCAAGTTCGAGGTAGTAAACACTGCTGTATGTCAGGCAAATGAGACTCTTACATACGACTATAAGCAGTAACTAAATAGATTTATCATAACTAATTAAAACACTAAAAACTATGAAACTTACAAAGTTCTTCGCATTTGCACTTGCTGCACTTGCATTTGTTGGTTGCGGTGACGATGATGCTCCAGCCAATAACGGTGGTGGCAACAATCTTCCTTCACCATCAGGCAACGTTACTCTAAAGGCAGATAACACTGCTGTTAAAGTTGGCGAGACTATCACATTCTCTGTTGTTGATAGCGAGGGTCAGGATGTAACTGCATCTGCTCAGATTTACGATCCAGAGTTCAACGAGCTTACTAATAAGAAGTACACTGCTACTAAGACAGGTACATTTGAGTTCTTTGCAACTTGCGAGGGCGAGTACACTAACACTTTGGTAGTTAAGGTTGTGGCTGAGATGCCTGAGGTACCAGAGGATATGGATCCAGAGAACTTCAAGTTCAACCACCGTGCTGTAATGGTAGACCACACTGCTATGGACTGCGGTTTCTGCCCTTGGATGACTGACTACCTAATTCAGTATGCTAATACATCTAACCACAAGCACTACAACGAGGTAACATGCCACGCTGGTAGATTGGCTGCTGGTGACCCTGCTGCTTCTACAGCTGCGACAACTCTTATGAACTACCACAGTCTCTATTTCGAAATTGGTAACCCAACCCTTATCTTCAACTTCAAGACTGGCAAGGTTAGCAACGAATCAAGCTACGGCAATGTTAAGAGCAATATCGATAAGCTTCTCGCTGGCTACATCAAGGCTGATGGTGCTGATGTAGGTATCTCAATGACTGTTGAGGGCGACGAGGATAGGCTCCTTTGCGCTGCACAGATTAAGGTTGCTGTTGATGGTAACTACTGTGTAAACGCTTGGTTGCTTGAGAGCGACATCTACAGCCCAAATCAGAACGGCGCAACTAAGGAGGAGCACAAGTGGTACCACTACGCTCTTCGTAACTTCTCTGAGCCTGTAAGCAATACCGATATCAAGGGTATGTCGATTGGTGAGCTTAAGGCTGGTGATAGCTACACTTACGCTGGTGAGCTTGAGATCACATCTACAAAGTGGAACTGGGAGAATATGGGTGTTCTCGTAGTAGTTAGCGCTCAGGACGACAAGGGTCGTGTAGAGGTTGTTAACTCTGCATACTGCCCTGTTGGCGAGGAGATGCCATTCGAGTACTTGTAATAAATACTCCCCCAATCTAAGGAGTTATCCCAAAAGGATAGCTCCTTTTTTTGTTCATAGTTGGTCTAATTTCTAAAATATTTTACTATTTTTGTGGAGTAGAACCTAAGAAATTAGAGTATTATGAAAGTATATAAGTTTGGCGGCGCATCGGTTAAGGATGCTGCCGGCGTTAGAAACCTACTAAATATCGTTACTGGCGAGAGTGACCTCTTTATCATAGTTTCAGCTATGGGCAAGACCACAAATGCCCTCGAGGGTGTCTTTGAGGCTATGCAGCAAGGAAACGAAAGCCTCGCTATGGAGCGCATAAATGCAAGTTACGCCTACCACCGCGGTATCATCGACGATTTGCTTGGTGCTGATGTTACAATCACGCAGGTAGACCTACTCTTCCAGCAGCTACGCAACACCGTACGCAACACAATATATCGCCCATCTGATGCCGAGCTATGGTACGATACCATTGTAGCCTTTGGCGAGCTTGTGTCGACAACGATAATATCGAACTTCCTAAATGGTCACGGCGTAGCCAACCAGTGGATAGATATGCGTCGCGCCTTTCTCACAGAGCAGCGTCATAAGGATGCAAATGTCAACATCGAGGCTACAGCAGTGCGCCTAAAACGCGAAATGGCAAATAGCGAGGCGAGAGTATTCGTAGGTCAAGGCTTTATAGGCGGTGCTCCAGATGGCACTACCACAACTCTTGGTCGCGAGGGTTCGGACTACTCGGCTGCAATCGTGGCAAATGTGCTCGATGCCGAGTCGATGAGCGTATGGAAGGATGTGGATGGCATCCTTAATGCCGACCCTAAAATCTTCCCAGATGCTAAGAAGCTCGACCGTCTTAACTATATGGATACCATTGAGATGGCATATAGCGGTGCGCAGATTATCCACCCTAAGACCATCAAGCCTCTACAGCAGAAAAACATTCCGCTCTATGTGCGTCCATTTGGCAATAAGAACGCTATCGGCTCGGTTATCACAGGTGATGTGGAGCGCGTCTACGAGCCTATTATGATTCAGAAGAGTAACCAGGTGCTTCTAAAACTCCACTCGCGCGACCTTTCGTTTGTGCTCGAGGAGAAGTTTGCCAAGGTATTCACCACCTTTGACAACCACCGCATACGCACCAACCTCGTGCATAACTCGGCTGTAAACCTATATATGGCTGTCGACGCTTCTTGGCATATCGACGATGCTATTTCGGAGTTGAATGCCGAGGGCTTTGATGTAGAGAAGCGAGAGGATGTGGAGCTTGTGACCATTCGTTACTACAACGACGAGCTCTATCGTCGCTACGCCTTCGACGAGCGAATCATCATTAAGCAGACAACTCCACACTCGCTACGCTTTATCCGCAGCAAGTAGCCATAAAGAGCTATCATACAACAAAATAGGGATTATCCTTCACTTGGGGTAATCCCTTTTATTATTCCGCATCGAGAACTCCTTTTGCCACGATAGAAAGTGTCACATTTAGCTCACATAATGTTCTTAAAGAGCCTTGCTCGTTTCGAAAAAAATGATTAATTTTGTACGGTTATACCCTTAGGTATAAGATTTTGACCGAACAATAATTAACAACTTAGATAAATAGATGACCAAGGTCCTCTATTTTGGGCAGTGAGATATGCTCCCACTGCTCATATACACTATTTATAATATGCGCAAACTAACCCACTTCCTAATCGTCGCACTACTCTTTATTGCTACAAGTGCATCTGCTCAATTCGTAACACCAGCCCAGGTCATAATGGATAAAAACCAGAAGGAGTATGTATGGGCGATCGGCTACGGCAAGACTCTCGAAGAGGCTGACAACGATGCCATGAGTACCTTGGTAAGCTACTCAACTACCGTTACGAGTGTTGAGACCACCTCTCAGAAGAACGTGTCAGGCACAGAGGGCGTTCTCTCAAATAGTGAATATAGCGGTAAGAGTTCCTCTGTATCGAATATGTATTTGGAGAATGTACGTCGCGAGGTGCTGGCTGACGAGAATGGTCTAAAGCGCGTGCTTAGATATGTTACTCGTGAGGACTGGGAGGCACGCAACAAAGTCCTCAAGAACAAGATCGAGGAGTATATTATGTCGGGTGAGCTTGCGACGTTGGTAGAATACAAGATTCAGTACTACACATGGGCTAATATCCTCCTCCAGACCTATCCAGGTAATGAGGAGCCTATCATGGTCGAGGATACCCCAGCAAAACATTGGCTAACGAAGGAGTTGCGCGATATCCTCAACAATATCGAGATATATGCCACCTCTATCGAGCAGGACAAGAGCAATACGCACTATCCATACAAAGTATATTTGGACTTCCTATACAAGGGTGAGCCTATTAGCTACTTGGGTTATGGTTTCTTCGACGGCAGAGGATATGTTGAGAATGAGTCGGTTAAGGATGGTCGTGGCGTTGTGCAGATAAAGGATGCATCATCAACACTTACGATCGATATCGACTGTCTAAATAAGAACTTGGCACGCCAGCTCGATCCTTCTGTATATGTTCTTGTACAGAACGAGCAGTATTCATCCTCTTTCGAGGAGGGTCGCAAAACTATCGACCTTAGAGCAGGCGACATGAAGCCTAAGAAGAATGTAAACACAGCAAGCACAAACATAGACTCTAAGGTCAACGAGCAGCTTAGAAATATCGCAGATAGCTACGTGGAGGTAACCGATAAGGTTGAGTCTACACGTCCATTCACAGATATTATGGATGATATCACCGCGAGCATCAAGAAAAAGGATAGCAAAGATATCCGCCCCTACTTCACCGATGAGGCGTGGAGCCAGTATCAGCGCATCGTGTCTAACGGTAAGCCTATCATCGCTCGCACCCCAGAGTACAAATTTATCAAGCACGACTCGCTCACTATCTGCCAGGCGATACCTTTGAAACTCACCTTCTCGGGCAATCGCTCATTTGTGGAAGATGTGGTGTTCCGTGTAAATAATAACACCCAGAAAATCGAGTCTGTAGCATATAAGTTGAGCGTTAAGACCGAGCAGGAGATTATGTCGATGAACTGGGATGATGCCGCTCGTCTAACCCTTATCACCTTCTTGGAGGACTACCGCACAGCCTACTGCCTTGAGGATATCAACTATATCGACAAGGTCTTTGCAGACGATGCCTATATCATCGTTGGTCGAGTGCTGAAGCAGAGTAATCGCAAGTTCTCCGACTCGGCAAACTACAACTTTACAACCACAAAGACCACATATAGCCACCAGACCAAGAAGGAGTATATCCACAACCTCAGACGAAGCTTCGACAGCAAGGAGTTCGTGAATATACGCTTTGAGGAGTGCAATGTTGCCAAGGGCTATTACGCCAAGGAGGGCATCTATGCCGTGCAGGTGAAGCAGCTATACTACTCGAATAACTACGCCGACGAGGGTATACTAACCCTTGCAATCGATATGCGCGAAGATACCCACCCATTGGTACGTGTACGTGTATGGCAGGACGAGCGCGATGTTAAATATACCTCTGAGGAGATGATTGAGTTCACAGTCTCTGTCAAGGGTAGCACCCGTTAATAGATTATGAAACGCATATTCCTATTAGTAGTTGCACTACTCTCATTCGTTGTGGTGCAGGCGCAAGAGCATAGCATCCTTATCGACGAGTCGAGCTTCGTGCCGGAATCGGGTCTGGCGATTGACAAGATCGGTAAAGACACCTCGAAGCGTCCGTGTGCTCGTATCAAGATGTATATCAACCGTATGACAAGCGCCGAGATTGACCAAATTAAGGTTATGCCTGTAGGTGGTAATGTCGTGGTAATGAAACAGGTACTATCTATCGAGGGTAATGGTCTTATCATCGAGCTTACAGCCAAGGAGCAGACCCGCTTCTACCTCCACCACGACAAGTTTGGCGATTCGAACGAGGTATCACTAAACTTGGAGGGCGACAAGGAGTATCGTATCTCGGCAGAGCTAAATATCTCATACCCTATTGTCATTAGCTCGAATGTTAGGGGTGCAGAGGTCTATATCGACAATGAGTATAAGGGTCGCACGGGCGATAGCTACACACTCACAGTAAACGATATACTCCCTGGCACGCATCAGCTCAAAGTGCAGAATGGAGCATCCATCGTAGAGCAGCATATCGAGGTTAGCTCGGAGAATATCTACTTCCGTGTCGATATCGACAACGTAACATCATCGCCTCAATATGTAGTCTTTGTGGTGAAGCCTAAGGATGCCATTGTGGTTATTGACAACAAGAGCTATATCCCTGATACAGACGGCGTTGTAATGACAACACTAAACAATGGCTCGTACAACTATCAAATCTCAGCAAATAGCTATCACGAGGAGAGGGGTACATTTGTTGTCAGCGGCAACAAGGTAAATAAGAGCGTTGAGCTTCGACCTGCGCACGGCTGGATCACCATTGAGTCTACAGCTAAGTTGCAGAATGCGAGTGTCTTTATCGACAACGCCCTTGTAGGCAAGGTACCTATAAAGAGCTACAAGCTATCGAGTGGCGAGCATAAGATTAAGATTATCAGAAACCTATATCAGCCATTCGAGGGCACTATTGTAATCAAGGATAACGAGACGCTAAAGTTCTCGCCAACATTAGCGACCAATTTCGCCACGGTGACTCTAACGGTGGCGAATGGTGCCGATATATATGTCAACAACGTCTACAAGGGCTCTTCGAGTTGGACAGGCGACCTCGAGGCGGGTACATATATCTTCGAGGCACGCAAGAGTGACCATCGCTCAACATCTATCTCGCGCAATATCACCACTCAGCAACAGAGGCAGAGCATCACCCTCGACCCGCCAACACCAATCAACGGTTCGCTCAATCTCACCTGCTCGCCAGCAATTGCAAATGTGGCTATCGACGGCGTATCCTTTGGCGAGACTCCACTAATGACACCACTACTAATCGGCAAACACAATATCACGGTTAGCAAGAAGGGATATAAGGACTACTCGACCAATGTGACCATTAAGGAGGGCGCAACGGAGAACATCACCGTAAAGCTACAAGAGGATATCGAGCCGGGATATATCGATATCACAAGCTCGCAATACAACGCTAATGTATATGTCGACGGCACTTACATAGGCACAACACCTATATCATACACAGCCGAGAGAGGTACGTATACGGTCAAAGTATCAAAATCGGGATATTCCACAGATAGCCAAAAGGTTACAGTGACTGGAGGCAGAAGAAGTAATGTCTACGCCTCGTTAACACCATCGTTAGGTTACAAGGCAAAGAGGGCGGCAAACAACACTGTAGACGGCATTGTTGATACTGTTGACGATGTAATCGATGCCATCGGCGATACTGTAGAGGATGTGGTCTATACCATAACAGACCTCGACGGCTTTAATATCGGTCCTACAATCGGCTTTGGCTTTGATGTCTCGAATCTTGACTTGAGTTATCCTAACTACTATGATGACTACTATGGTGGTGGCATTTACGACTACTATTATAGCGCCAAGAATAGCCAAACAAGATCAAGTTCGAGCGACTCCTCAGACAGCGGTGATGTGGGCGCAGAGGCTAGCATCGGTCTCACATGGCGCTTATGGAGCTATGATACACTCTTTAATGTGACAACGGGACTCCACTATACTCGAAATAAGGGTAGAAACATATTTTCAATACCTGCAGTGCCAAACATCAACCTCTATATGTATGATTTTGACTGTTCGATGTATTTCGGTGTAGGTACAGAGTTTAACTTCGTATATGATGACAACTACCACTCATACTACAAGGCTGATAGCTCATATCAAGGTATGCAGCACCCTGTAATTATTCAATATGGTGTCGCAGACCGCCACAACGACCTATGCTTCTACCTTAAGCTAATGCCCGAAGAATCCCAATACGAATTTGGCGCATTTATGGGCTTAAAATATACATACTTCTTCTAATCAACACAAAACAACAGGGTCTAAAAGCGAGAAACTTTTAGACCCTATTCTTATATCTATATGTATTACACCTAACGAGCAAAGTGGCGCTCGCGCTCCATACGATTAAGCTTACGTATCTGGAAGAAGAGCAGCGTTCCTGCAACAAGGACCGAAGCGGTATCGGCAATTGGCATAGATACCCATGCGCCACAAGCACCAAAGCGTGGTGTAAGCGTCAACAACAATGGCAACAAGAAGAGTAGCTGACGTGTGGTAGATAGGAACATCGCAAGAGGTGCGCGTCCGATATACTGGAAGAAGCCACCCGCAACAACTTGGAAGCCCACAAGAGGGAAGACCATCATAGCGATACCCAAGCCCTGAGCCACAACCTCAACCATAGCCTGGTCGGCTGCACCATTGCTTGTATCAACAAAGGCCGCAGCTACCTGATGTGGGAAGAAGAAGCCCACAATAAAGGCGATAGTAGTAACACACGAAGCACATATAATCGTGTACTTCAAGGTCTTAACCACACGTCCATACTGCTTAGCACCATAGTTATAACCCACGATAGGCTGCATACCCTGGTTAAAGCCGTTAGCAACCATAATAAAGAGCAGTAGCACGCGGTTCATAATACCGTAAGCACCCACATATACATCGCCCACGCTACCGTCG
>JAZQYM010000034.1:0-11876 GCA_045633525.1 Alistipes sp.
CCACCATTAGCATCGAAGCAAGCAGCGTAGAGGATAGTATCCTCAGTGCCGAAGTAGTCAGCGATAGCCTTCTCAAGCTCCTTGTGCATATCCTGGCAGCCGCAGATGAAGCGTACTGAAGACATACCGAAGCCACGCTCGGCCATAGCCTTCTTAGCTGCGTCGATAAGACGCTGGTTGTCTGAAAGACCGAGGTAGTTGTTAGCGCAGAAGTTCAATACAGGGCGGTTAGCAACATCGATCTCGGCACGCTGTGGAGACTCGATGATACGCTCTGTCTTGTACAAACCGGCAGCCTTAATCTCTGCCAACTCATTCTGCAAATACTGCTGAAATTTTCCGTACATAGTCTTAATAGTTTTAATAGAAAATATATCGTTGAATTTGAATATTTATCTGTATGCCCACATCTGCGGCAATATATCAACTACAAAGATAGTTATTTTTTTTAATTAGGAGCGAGAAATTGAAAATTTTAAGGGGAAAACTGAAAGATGAAAAGTGAAAAGTAAGGTGTCTGCGACGCATATTTATAAATGAAATTCGTGCGAAGCACACCATACCTTTGAGGCAAAACTTCGTAATGCTTCGACTTTGCTATGGCTTGGTAGAGCAACTTTGCTTGCTCTACAAGCCGTAGCAAAGTACAGTTTCAAGTTTTCACTTTTCTGTTAAAAAAAGCGCACTTGGTGAAAGTGCGCTTCATCTATCAGCTGTTGACTTTTAGTTTAACTCAACGCCATTGTCGGTGCTACCGCCGTTGGTGATGGTAATAGCAGTGTTTGGGTTCTTTGGCATCTCGCCACCCTCGGTGATATTAAAACCCAAGCCATTCTCCGCGCCACCATAGCCAATATTTACAGTTACTACGGTTGTAGTGTTGCGTACAAATGTCACCTTGTGTGAGCCAAGAGGCACTACTGATTCATCCTCGCGGATATAATTGATATTTACCGATACCTCCTCTGAGTAGTCGCTCTTTAACCAAGCATTGCGAACATAAGAGAATGTATAGATATCGAAATACTCCGTGTCCTCAGCAAGGTTGAGTGTAACAAGTGGTGACTCCGTCATCTGAATCTCCAAAGAACCCACATTTGCCGACTGGCCCTGAGCCACAAACTTAACACCGTATGATGTGCGACCCATATCAATAGTAGCCTTGCCATTGTTGCTTGGGATATAACCCTCTAACTCACCATAGTAACGCTCAGTATTTGGGCGGTTGTAGATGTCGTTAGGATTCTTTAGATAGGTCTCTCCATTGCCTATATATGATATCAAAGACAACCCATAGTTAAAGTTTGTTGAGATAGCGACTTGGGAATCTTTTGCGAAGAATGGGTGCCAATATCCACCATTAATACGATCTGAAAGAACCTTCTCCTTACCATCCTTAACCATTGTAGCTACGAATTTGTACTGATAGCCTACAAGAAGGTCAATCTTGATATTTGATGGATCATCGAAGAGACCATAGGCGTAGTTTGTCCAAGATGGAGTACCCTCAACATTTGCAGGGGCTGAGTAAACATTGATACCATAGAGGTCGTTGTTCTCGGCGCTACGCAAAGGCTCATAGCCAACCTCAATCTCGCCACCGAAGCCAAGAGATACGGTGTAGGATTCAGCCGATGGTGTCTCTGGAGTATCAACAAAGTCGTTGAGTGTTTCGCACGATGTTGCACCAAACAACACTGCGCAAAGAGCAAATAGTAGATGTTTTGCCTTCATAATAGATAATTGTTTGTCTCCGCGCACCTCCAACAACGGGTAAGTATAAAAAGAAAGTGTGGAGATGATTAGTTTATCTTTCGGAGGCTCTGGTAAGCCTAAGCACAAATAAACAATACCCCACACTCGTATTGAGCATAGGGTATAGAACACCCCAGACTTAGCAATACGGAGTGACGAGTGTGTTGCTCACCTTGTGCTTTGAAATTTACCAGATTTCCGAAAAGGTTAAAAGCTAATACACTTTCATCAATAATATGTCAACTAAGAGCGCACTCTTAATGTTACAAAGTTAGATAAAATTTTCCTTTCGACAAAATTATCTAACATATAAAAAGGCAGAGCCTTTTAGTTTTACTAATTACTCTCTACTAATTACTAATTAAAAAAAGCGCACTCGGTAAAAGTGCGCTTCTCTAAAAGTTTACTTATTAAGGTAGATATTGACCGTCACAGGTTCCTCGCCAAGCTCTACGTTCATAAGTTGGAGCTCGCCGTTGGCATTGTAGTAGCGGAGCTCGTAGCTGCGGTTCTTCTCTACAAGCACAGAGAACATATCGTTCATATCGCGGAGTGGACCTGCCGTTAGACCACCACCCATCTGCTCGGTGCCGTGGAAGATATCTACACCCATAGCCACGCGGTCCTCAGAGTGCTCGGTCTTGCCAAACTCCTTGTAGCCTGCAATCTTGATAAAGGTGTGTGTGCCAGCCTCGATATGGCGGGTGTACTGCTCATATGCAAGGGTCTTATAGCGCTCAGTAACATTCTCTGCACCAACAATCTGTGGTAGCTCCTCTACAGAGCGACCCTCTACATCGCCATCTGCCCAAACCATAGGGAACCAGTCGTCTGCCTTACCGAAGCGTGTGGCGTAGATAGCGTATGTGCGGTCGTTGGCATCAGCCTTCGATGCATCAGCCATAAACCATAGGTGGTCGAGCTTCGATGGGAAGTAGTACTCCGTAACTCTCCACTCGCCATCGAGCCATACCTCAGTCCAGCTGTGGTTGCCACGGTTGTCGTGCCAAGAGGCAGTACCAGCAAAGCGAGCTGGGATACCTACAGCGCGGTATGCGTCAACGAGCAAAATGGCCAAGCCAGTGCACGATGCCATACCCTGGCGCATAGACTCCTTAGGGCTTTGGTTGGTCTTCTCGCGCTTGGTGTTGTAGTCTACACCTGTAAGGCGTGGAATATTGGCATTTACAGCGCAGATAGCATCGTACATAGTCGCACAAGTATCAACTGCAGGAGCGAACATCTCGTATAGCTCCTTGCGCCAAGCGTCGCGTACCTCATCTACAACGTGGTAGGGTAGCACCTCGTGAAGGTAAACGTCTTCAGGTAGAGACTTCGCCCAAGAGTACTTCTCGCGTGCGATATTTGCGTATTTTACATTCTCCTTAAGTAGCTCAAGGTCCATACCTTCGCGGTCGAAGTCGGGCATATTCTTTAGTAGGAACGCCATATCGCGCTTCTCGGCATCTGGGGTCTCTCTGTAGAGTGTGCGTAGCTCCTCACTGCGCTCTGAAGCCTCAAATATAGCTGTTAGCTCGGGGTCTGCGTCGATGACTGTGGTCTCAGTAGTCCCCTTAGCGATGTGGTTGTAAGGGGTGGTCTCCTCGGGCCACATAACAAAGGCAAGTGCCAAGGCTATGCCTGCCATAATGTAGAGTAGTAGTCGTGTCTTCATTATCGTATTAGTTTTAATATTTCCTTAACTTCGTTGGTGTCTACGGTGCGAATTGCGAACTCGTCAACTGCTGATGTGCCACCCATAGAGATGCGTGGGTTGCGGTACTGCATACCTCCAGCGACCATAGTCTTAGCGCTAAAGTGCAAAGCGTCAACGCCTAAGTTGGCAAGCTCCTTGGCGTTAGCGGCTACAACACCACTGCCCGCCATAATCTCGATGCGGCCACGGCTAATCTCCACGGCGCGGGCGATATTCTCCTTGCCCTCGATAGCCTTGTCGTAACCACCCGAGGTGAGGATGCGCTTGCATCCAGCCTCGATAACAGCCTCTACGGCAGCGATATAGTCCTCGGTCATATCTACAGCGCGGTGGAATGTGGTCTCCATCTCTCCTGCTGCCTCTACAAGGGCGCGTGTACGCTCCACATCTACCTTGCCATCAGCCGTAAGGATGCCGAATACTACACCTGTAGCACCCGCCTTGCGTGCGTGCTCGATATCGCGGAGCATAGTCTGAAATTCATCGTCGGAGTATAGGAAATCACCACCACGTGGGCGAATCATTACACTGACATCCAAGCCTTTAATCTCTGCAACACGCTCGATGGTTGCAAGTGAAGGTGTCACGCCACCCTCAGCAGGTGAGGCGCATAGCTCTACGCGGTCGACACCCAACTTAGCTCCGATACGGCAAGCCTCAACTGAGTAGGCACAAAGTTCTGTTTTCATAATCTCTATGATTATTATAATTGTTCGCTATCTATGAGTTTATTAAGTACGGCATATACTGTAAGACCCGCCACCGAACGAATACCTGTCTTATGCACAATATTCTTGCGGTGCGAGATAACGGTGTGGGGCGATATTACAAGCTCCGAGGCTATCTCCTTGTTGGTAAGACCTCGCGCTACCAATACCAATACATCGCGCTCGCGATCCGAGAGCTCGTGACTATCGCTGTAGTCGCGCTCCTTAGGAGCTACGATGGTATCGCATACGGTGCGCTCAATTACCTCTGGGGTGCTGTGTGTGGTAATTATGGCGTTGAACTTGCGCAACACCTCCTCACTACACAAGGCGCTCTGGATGCCTATAACGGCAATATCGTCGAGCTCACTACACTCCTCCAATTGGCGGTAGAGGGCAACATCAGCAATCACAGCATCTACCTTTGTGGCGGTGACAAGGGGCATAACATCGGCAAGGGTGGCGTATATGCCCACCACATCGACCCTATTTGTGCGCCCAAGTATCGTGGCTATGCCCTCGGCAATAATTGCGGAACTCTCGACGATAGCTACTCGTTGTAGTTTCATAGCTTTGCCGTTTTAAGGTATTTGTCCACTAATGGTTTGAGGATGTAGCGCTCCACATTGTTGTGTCGGCGTAGGTCGTCACGAAGGGCATAGATATGCTCCAAGGTGATGATACGTAGCTTTGTAGGTGCACCCTCTGGTAGGCTCTTGAAGATAAGCGATGCGATATCGTTCGACCTGTCGTCGATGTCGTCGTGCGGAAGGTCGAGCAGTGTGAGATCCGCCTTGCGCACTGCGGCGTTGTCGATAACACTAAATAGGTGCTCCTCCTCGGCGTGGAAGTGGTCGAGGATGTAGGTCATATAGTCGTCGTAGAAACGACGTAGCATACTGCGCGAGAGGTTGTCGCAATGCTCCAATATCTCCTGAAGGTGTGCTGAGGTGTGGGGTAGCATCTTCTCGGCATAGTAGCGATGCGAGGCGCGTAGGTAGCCTATGACCTCGGGCAGCATCTCCACAGTAAGTCGCTCGGTTGAGGGCTGAAAACTCTCCGAGGCGTGTATCGAGCAGAGAGCAAGGAAGAGCTCGGTGTTGTAACCCTCGCGCTTACACATCTGCTCCACCGAGATATCTCCAAAGGGAAGACGGATGTCGAGACGCGAGAAGATAGATAACACGGATGGCGCAGCCTCCACAAGCTCGAAGATCTGCATCTCGGGCGAGAAGATAGGGAGGTGCGCTCTATTTAGACTCTTATTCATTGAGTATCAATATCGATTAACGTGGTTATACATATATATAATTAGCACCTACAAAGATAACGATAATTTTTCATCATTACAAATCCCTATAATTGGGGATAAGCGAAGAGTGATTTTCCCCACAAATAGCGATTGTACGCTTGGATATTTTGCTGCATCTTTGCACTATGAAAATTAGAGCCATACGCATCAGACGATACGGGGCTCATAAGTGAAGAAATCTTTTAGTTTTTATTGGGTGTTTCTCCGTTGGAGAGGGTCTGCTCGGCTTTAGGTCGGGCAGACTTTTTTAATATGTAATAAAAATGTAATACAATAGTAATCAAGACGAAACACTGTTACACTATTTTTGCATCGTAATTAAGAGGAAAGAGTTTAGAATAAAAGATGTTTGAATTATGGAGAAGAGATTAACAGTAGCGCTTGTCGCTCACGATGCTATGAAACACGACCTTGCGGAGTGGGTCGCTTGGAATTGGGAGAAGCTCCTTGCTCACCGCCTAATTTGTACTGGTACAACGGGCCGTATAGTGGCTGATACTCTTATGGAGCGACGCGGTAAAGGGAGTGCAAATACACGCTTCGATATTACGATGCTTAAGTCAGGCCCTTTGGGTGGCGATCAACAGTTAGGTGCGATGATTGCGAATAATGAGATTGATGTGCTTATATTCTTCTGGGATCCAATGTCGGCACAGCCACACGATGTGGACGTAAAGGCATTACTTCGTCTGGCAACACTTTATAATGTACCTACAGCCATCAATCGCTCAACGGCAGACTTTATAATCTCATCAACGCTAATGGCTCACGAGGACTACAAACCTGTCATAAAGGACTACACTTCATATATCGAGCGAATCGTTAAATAGTAGACGATTAACCACATCTATTCTCGCAACCCTGTGCCTAAGGGGCACAATGCGCTTTATGATGTCGTTTGCGACATTGGCGCGTATGCGTTTGCCATATACAGAAAAAAACGCTACCCAAATCAGGTAGCGTTTAGAGGTCTGAAGCGGATTCGAAGTGAGTGGCGTAGCCCGAACTCGCGGGGATACGATAAAGCGCAGACCGCAGGTCGAGCAATAAACCCTCTCTATCCCCGCAACCCTGCCCCCAAGGTGAGCAATGCGCTTGTGTTCATACCTGTGCGACAGTTCTGCGAAGCAGTAGTTTGATGTGATGGTGTATCAGTGCTTGCACTGAAAAGCACTATCACACCAAACCATAGCCTGTAAAGGCGCTGTCGCACATACAATCAACACTATGAAAACAAAAAAACGCTACCCAAATCAGGTAGCGTTTAGAGGTCTGAAGCGGATTCGAACCGCTGTAGACGGTTTTGCAGACCGTTGGTTAAGCCACTCGCCCATCAGACCAAGTTTTGATTTCAAACATTCGAGGTGAGATTCACACGATCCTACTCTCTCTTGCCTCTCCTGTTCTCAATCGGTGTGCAAAGGTATGAATTATTTTCTAATATCCAAAATATTTGCCAATAAAATGTGTAAAATCTATCCTGAGGCCCTCTGCGCAGGGGTGTTTATATCTGCTTTCGCATTCGTGCAACGGGGATATCGAGCATTTCGCGGTACTTCGCCACCGTGCGGCGGGCGATGCGGTAGCCCTTTTGGTTGAGAATGTCCATAAGGTTCTCGTCGGTAAGTGGGTGGTGCTTATCCTCTTGCTCGATGCACTCCTCAAGGATGGTCTTTATCTCGTGGCTTGATACCTCCTCGCCACTCTCGGTCTGCATACCCTCCGAGAAGAGGGTCTTGAGCAGGATAATGCCGAAGTGGGTCTGGATATACTTGCTATTTACCACACGCGATATTGTCGACACATCGAGGTCGGTGCGGTCGGCAATATCCTTCAAAATCATCGGCTTTAGTTTGCTCTTGTCGCCATCCTGGAAGTAGTCGCGCTGGAAGTCGAGGATGGTTTGCATGGTGCGCATAAGGGTGTCGTGGCGCTGCTTGATAGCCGAGATAAACCATTTTGCTGAGTCTATCTTCGACTTTACGAACTGCACAGCCTCCTTGTCCTCCTCCTTAACCGTGCCGTCGGGAGCAACCATATCGCGCATCATATCGCGGTAGCGGCGTGAGATGCGCACATCGGGGATACCGGCAGAGTTGAGCGCAAGGCGTAGCTCGCCATCGCTGTTGTCAAGGATAAAGTCTGGAGTGATGTATGGTGTAGCCTCGATGCCCTCCTCGCTATAGAGGTTGCCTGGCTTGGGCGAGAGCGAGCGTATATACTCTATAGCATCGCGGAAGTTCTCCTCATCGGTATTTAGGCGCGCCATAAGCTTCTCGTAGTGCTTCTTGGCGAAAGCCTCGAAATTGTGCGCTATAATCTTGTGCGCAAGGCGCTTAGCACGTGTATCGAGGTTATGGCGTTGCATCTGTAGAAGCAGACACTCCTGTAGGGTACGAGCGCCGATGCCTGCGGGCTCAAGCTCCTGCACGATATGGAGTATGCGCTCCAGCTCCTCCACCGAGACATCCATACTGCGGGTGAAGGCGAGGTCGTCAGAGAGCGATGCCATATCGCGGCGTAGGTAGCCGTCGTCGTCGGTGCTACCAACGATATATACCGCCACCACAAGCTCCTCCTCGCTAAGCGAGCGGAAGCGTAGCTGCTCCACAAGAGACTCGCTAAGGGAGTGACCCTCAGTTATATATACTGGTCGTTGCTTGTCGTCGCGTGAGAAGTTGTTGATGCGCGACTTATAGGATGGGGTGTCGTCCTCCTTGCCGATATACTCCTCCACGGAGATCTTCTCGGGTGCACCCTCCTCGTTAGTATGGTTGTCTGTATCCTCCTCCAGCACGATATTCTCCTCTATCTCGCGCTTGATGCGCTCCTCAAGTTGCATAGAGGGGAGCTCCAGAAGTTTTATCATCTGGATCTGCTGGGGCGATATTCGCGTTTGCAGCGATATTGTTTGTTGAAGACGGTGTGCCATACTATATTAAAGTGGAAGGTCTTTAAAAATTAGTAATTAGTAAAGAGTAATTAGTAATGTTAAAGGCTTGCCTTTTTATAAAACTTATGCGAAGCATACCATACTTTTGAGGCAAAACTTCGTAATGCCTCGACTTTGCTATGGCTTGGTAGAGCAACTTTGCTTGCTCTACAAGCCGTAGCAAAGTACACTTTTCACCTTTCAATTTTAATTCGCAAAAAATAAACGGTCGACCGTGTGGTCGGCCGTTTATTAGGCGTTATGCTTAGAACTCTGCGTTCTTTGGAGTACGTGGGAATGGGATTACATCGCGGATGTTTGCCATACCTGTAACAAAGAGTAGCAGACGCTCAAAGCCGAGACCGAAACCAGAGTGTGGTGCAGAACCCCAACGACGTGTGTCGAGATACCACCAAAGCTCCTTACGGCTCATGCCCAACTCATCTACTCTTGCACAAAGTTTGCCAAAGTCTGCCTCACGCTCAGAACCTCCGATAATTTCACCGATTTGAGGGAACAAAACATCCATAGCACGTACGGTTTTGCCATCCTCGTTCTGCTTCATATAGAAGGCCTTGATCTCCTTTGGATAGTTGATAAGGATTACTGGACGCTTGAAGTGCTCCTCTACAAGGTAGCGCTCGTGCTCCGACTGAAGATCGCAACCCCAGTCGCATGGGAACTCGAACTTCTTGCCCGATGCCTTCAAAATCTCGATACCGTCAGTATAGTTGAGGCGTACGAAGTCGTTATTCAATACGAACTGCAAACGCTCCAAGAGACCCTTATCCCACATCTGGTTCATAAACTCGAGGTCCTCGCGGCAGTTCTCCAATGCATAGCGGATAAGGTACTTCAAAAAGTCCTCAGCAAGATCCATATCGTCCTGCAACTCATAGAATGCCATCTCTGGCTCAATCATCCAGAACTCTGCCAAATGGCGTGGTGTATTAGAGTTCTCAGCACGGAAGGTAGGACCGAAAGTGTAGATCTGACCCAATGCCAAAGCGCCAAGCTCACCCTCCAACTGACCAGATACGGTAAGGCTACATGGCTTACCGAAGAAGTCCTGAGAGTAGTCTACAGAGCCATCCTCAAGGCGTGGTGGGTTCTGCATATCGAGAGTCGATACGTTGAACATTGCACCTGCACCCTCGCAGTCCGAAGCTGTGATAAGTGGGGTGTGAAGGTAGTAGAAGCCCTTATCGTTGAAGTACTTATGTATTGCATAAGCCATAGCGTGGCGGATACGAAGTACAGCGCCGAAGGTGTTGGTACGAGGACGAAGGTAGGCGATGTCGCGCAAGAACTCCAATGAGTGACCCTTCTTCTGCAAAGGATATGTCTCAGGGTCTGCAGTACCGTAGATCTCAATAGATGACGCCTGCACCTCTACGCCCTGACCTGCGCCCAACGATGCTACAAGGGTACCATCTACGCGAAGACAAGCACCTGTAGTTACGCCCTTAAGCTCTGCCTCGTCAATCTTTGCAAGGTCCACAACGACCTGAATGTTAGCAACACATGAGCCATCGTTCATAGCGATGAAGGCTACATTCTTGTTGCCACGCTTTGTTCTAACCCAACCTTTTACGGTGATCTCTCTGCCGTCGCCCTCCATCTTGAGGATTTCGGCAATACGTGTAAGTCTCATAAGTATCTAATTTATTTCGTTTGTATCATATTTGTAGAGTGCAAAATTACTAATTTTTTGGTAAACGATTGCGCTCTTGACACTTTTTTATACCTTTGTGATGCTTATTTATAAGATTATTGTATGAGAAAGAGTATATATTCAGCGCTGTTCGTGCTTTTGGTGGCGCAGTTTTGTGTTGCGGATGCTGTAGCTCAGGTGCGTGTGTCGCGCTCGGAGTTCCTATGCTACGACCGTAGAGAGGATGCAACAAAGGATATTCGTAAGGGTATCGATAAGCATATTGTCATCGCTCCCGAGGAGCAGTTTCGTGCCGATGAGGGCGAGGTACGTGCCGTCTATGAGCAGAAGGTTGTAGTCCCTGCAACATGGAACGACTACAACGCCTACCTCCACTTGGAGAATGTGGGTGGCGACTACACTATCTTCTTTAACGGCAAGCAGATAACTACGCCTATAGATAAGTTTACGCCCGTGGATCTCTTCGTATCGCCATATTTACAGCAGGGCGAGAATGTGTTTGCCGTGGTGGTTGTCGAAGAGGAGCAGATGCGACTCTTGGACGAGGGTCTTAAAATAGCGGAGCGTAAGCAGTTTGAGAATAGTTATCTTTTTGCGCAGCGCAAGCTTGCTATATACGACTACGATCTTCATCTTCGCCCCGACTCGTTGGAGCGCTTTGCGGAGTTGAAGCTCGATCTTATTGTTGATAACTCATTCTCTACTAATGAGATAATAAACGTAGGTTACGATATCTATGCTCCTGATGGCAAACTTGCGGAGTATAGCGTTAACGATGTAAATATGGTGGGCTTTTCGCGCGATACGGTGCACTACAAGCCATATATCTACAACTCAAACCCTAATCGCTGGTCGCCATCAAATCCTAAACTTTATGACCTTATGCTCTATGTCAAGCAAAATGGTATTTTGCGTGAGTATATACCCCTAAAGGTGGGTTTTGTGGAGTATGGCTATAATGGTAATGGTGAGATTACAGCCTTTGGCAAGCCTATTAAACTATCGAAGGCAACTTACAACTCGGCTGCAGATAAGGCTACTACCGAGAAGGAGATTAAGGCGTTGAAAGCTAAGGGTATAAACTGTCTCTGCCCCGATTATCCACAGCCTCGTTGGTTCTACGATATATGTGACCGCGTGGGTATCTACGTTATCGACTGCGTGGCGATATCATCGCCTACAAATGCCGACAACCGCGATGTAGATGGCACTCCTGCCAATGCCCCATGGCTTGAGGAGGAGTATGTTGCGCGCGCCATAACGATGTACTACCGCTCGCGCCACCACGCCTGCATCATAGCCTTCAGTCTAAGCAACCGCAACTCGGGCAACGGCTATAATATGTATAAGGCATACGAAGCTTTGAAAGCCCTCGGTGATAGTCGCGCTATAATATATCCATACGCTGACGGCGAGTGGAATAGCGACATATAAACTGAAAACTGTACTTTGCTACAGCTTGTAGAGCAAGCAAAGTTGCTCTACAAGCCATAGCAAAGTCGAGGCATTACGAAGTTTTGCCTCAAAAGTGTGGTGCGCTTCGCGCAGAGTTTGAGTGAGGATACTGGGGATAATGAGTAAACTGGGGATACTGGGGCTTTCCCCATACTACCCATACTACTCATACTACCCACAATCCCCAGCCAAAAGCCCCAAAAAGGCGCAGCCTTTTAATATTACTAATTACTAATTACTCTCTACTAATTCTCTTTTGACTGCGCCTTGTGTTTTACTCTCTGCGTCTTAGTTTTACCACATTCTCCACGTGGTGGGTGTGA
>JAZQYM010000035.1:0-42018 GCA_045633525.1 Alistipes sp.
TGTTGGAGGTAACACTGCACGTATGATTCTTTCGACCTACACAGCGCGTGAATTGCAGAATATCATAGCTACTGAGAATGCCGTGCTACTAAAGAATGTTAAGGGTTTAGGTCTCAAGACTGCGCAGAAGATTATCGTGGAGCTCTCGGGCAAGATGATCGAACTCGGTGCAAGCGATATGATGTGGCAGAGTGCTCCAGCTACGCCTAATAATGCGATCTTCGACGAGGCTATGGCAGCATTGCAGATGCTTGGCTTCCAGAAAAATGCATCCGACAAGACCCTAAAGGCTATCTTTAAGGATAATCCTTCGATATCGGTAGAGGAGGCTATTCGTACTGCTCTAAAGCAGATGTAGTCTCTACCCCACCAACAATATAACGGTACGATGCTATTGCCACAGCGTAATCATACTCTGCGGTGATAGCATTTTCGTATATCTGCAACCAACTTATCTGCGCTTGCAATACATCGAGAATCGTCGCAACACCTTCACGGTAGGAGTATGTACTTATATCGAGGTTTTCGCGTGCTATATCAAGGTTACGTTGCACGGCCTCCATACGTTTATGACTATACTCCAAGTTAGTCCAACCATTACTTTCATTAAGAAGTATATTATCCACTGTCTCAAAGAGTTGTGCTTCGGCGGAGGTGTAACTACTTTGTGCCGAACGCATAGCATCACGGCGCTCCATAAAGTGAAATATAGGGACTTTCATCGATAGTAGCACACCGCCCGTAGCAGCACCATCTGAGGTAAGTTGCCAACGACCAAATATACCTAAGTTAAGGTTTGGAAGATAGTCAGCTCTACGCAGAGCGATACCATATTGCGCCTGTTCCTTAGCCGCCAAGGCTATCATATAGTCAGGATGGAGGCTCAACAGTGTTGCCATATCCTCCCTTTTGGGCATTGCAAAGCTATCGAAGATATCTTCGCCAAGCTCCACCTCAGTAGTTGTTGCCTCGCCCCGCAGAATGTTAAAGCGCGAGAGTGCTATGCGCCAATTCTGCTCTGCCTCCGAGAGTTGATACTCGGCATTACTAAGGCGCGACTCCACTTGCAGAAGATCACTCTTAGAGGTGTAACCCTCCTCATAGCGGCGCTCTGCCACACTCCTTAAAGCTTGCACAATGACGATATAGTCGCACATAGCTTGGCGGTATCTCTCGGCACGGGACAGCGACCAATAGGCAATCTCTGCCTCATACCTTACAGCGAGCATCGTGCGCTCGTAGTTGCTTTCGGATTGCGCTAAGGCAGACTCGCGTAGCTTGGTGAGGGCATTATTACGTCCACCATTATATATAGGTTGCACCAAATCGGCACGCACCGACTTTAGAGGATCGTCCGAAGAGAGTGACAGAGAGGGCAATCTTCCGTGTTGTGCCACTCGATACTCCGCCTCAGCGCCCACAACAGCAGCCTCAGCACTTAAAAGGTTGTGGCTATACTCCACAACTCTTGCAACATACTCCTCGACTGATAGCTGCGCCATTAGCGATGAGGTGGAGAGCAGTGGTAGCACACATAGAATAAGTCGACGTATCATAACTTTATACGGTAAAAGAGTGAGTAAACAACGGGCAATATCACAAGCACCATAAAGGTTGCCACTACAAGCCCACCCATAATGGTTACAGCCATAGAACCAAACATCGAATCGAAGAGCAACGGAGTCATACCGAACACCGTGGTTGCAGAGGCGGTAACCACTGGAATAGTCCTATCCTCGACAGCCTTAACAACGGCATCCGCAGCCGCAAAGCCCGACTCACGAAGTTCTCTTATGCGCGAGATAAGAATAACAGCATTCTTGATATTCATACCCACAAGACCGAGCAAGCCAAGCAATGAGAAGAAGTCAAACATCTTCCCCGACAAGGCGAGTCCTGTCACCACACCAGTGAAGATAAGTGGAAGTGTTAGCAAGACCACCAAAGGGTCTCGGAGGTTGCCAAATAGAAGTAGCAATATCACGAAGATAAGTATCATCGCTATCGGGAGTTTGCTTTGTAACGCTGCATTCGACTCCTCTCTACTCTCCTGTTCGCCAAAGATTGCCATACGGTAGTCCTCTGGAAGAGATATATTTTCGCTTATCTGTTTCTCGATATCGCTTAAGAGTGCTATGGCGTTAACCCCTCGCTCAGGATCACACTGAGCCTTCATCACTCTTTCGGAATCGATACGGCGTATAACCGATGGGCGAAAGCCAAACTCAAAACCCGATACAGCTTGCTCCAAGGAGTAGCTACGACCACGCATTGAGAAGATTGGCATCACGCTTAGTCCCACAGCCGTACTATCTACAACAGGTTCGGTGCGCAAGAGTATCGGCAGCTGAGCATCAGCCTCACGATATGTTGCCACGCTAAGACCAGAGGTGGCTATCTCCAACGACGAGACCATAGAACTTCGCTCCACGCCTAAGCGCTGTGCTCGCAGTTGCGAGTAGTCGGGTTGCCATACAGCCACACGGTTACCCCAGCTATTGCGTACATTGCGAGTATCTTCGCGCTGCTCCATAAGAGCCATAGCATCGCGCGTAAGACGACTAAGCGTATCGATATTCTCACCTATAAAACCAATCTCTATAGTCGCTTCAGGCACGGGCGAGAGTCGAAAAAGTGAGGAGCGTAGCCATATATCGGCAAAACTCTCTGTTACCCAAATATCAAACCTCTCCTCTACGGTTGCAGTCTCCTTAGTATCCCAAAGCTCGACTAAGACATTACCATAGTTTGGCTTCGAGGAGTAGCTACCACTTGCCAAGTAGTATCGTGGAGGAGTTCCTCCAGCAGTGGTAGATACACGCTTTACCTCGGGTTGAACTTTGAGCCATTTTGTGATACTATCCAAGCGCTTCTCGGTAGCCTCAATATCGTAGCCATCGGGCAGGATAACATCAGCACGGAAATATGGCTTAGCAAGTTGCGGAAAGAAATTTTGTGGCATACGACCCATAAGCCAGAGCGATATGACCAAGACCACTACACCACAGCCAACCGTAAGCCACCTATGCTGTAGCACCCAGCGTATAATACTCTCCACGAAGTCGTATTGCTTTGCTCTTGTCTTATGCTTTGAGTGCGGTAACAACCATAGCGACATCATAGGGACTTGGGTTAGCGAGAGCACCCAACTTATAAGTAACGATAGGGCTATAACTCTAAATAGGGGTGCTATAATCTCTGCTACAGAGGATGGGGCAAGTTGTAGCGGTAGAAATGAGATTATGGCTATCAGCGTAGCGGCAAGAAGTGGCATACGTGGCAATGTTGCTCCTTGCACCACAGCAATTGTTGGCAGCATTCCCGACCGCATATATTTTGCACTATTATCAACGACTACAATGGCGTTATCCACAAGCATACCCATTGCGATAATAAAGCCTGCTAAGGAGGTACGGTTAAGACCCTCGCCCACAAGGTACATCACAACGAGAGTAGCACCTATGGCAAAGAGTAGTGAGGAGCCTACGATAACACCCTCGCGCCACCCCATAGCAACCATCACCAATACTATAACTATAAGTAACGACTCCAAGAGATTGACAACAAAGTCGTTGTTTGCCTGCTCAGCAATTATATTTTCAGGGTATAGAGAGACTATCTCCAACCCTGCAGGCAGCTCTTGGTTAAGCCGTTCTAATTCACTATCTACCCTATCCCCCACCTTTACAATATCCATCTCAGGGTCAGTGGCGACAGCTATAGCTACAGCCTCATTGCCGTCAACTGATATTATCATCGAGCGCGGCGTCTTAGTCTCTCGTACCACACGCGCCACATCGCCTAAACGATACTGCTTGCCATCCTCTGCCATTAGAAGTTGGTTTTCGATATCTGCAATCGAGCTATAGGCACTACCCTCCGCAAGAGTTATCTCTACCTCGCCAGCCTCCCTTACACCAAGGCCCACGACGCTATTCTGCTCGCGTATAGCACGGGCAATGTTCTCTGGTCTAAGCTCGAACGCCGAGAGCGTTGCTGGACTAAGCCAGATGTTAACCTCCTCGCTCTGAAGTCCCGATATTTGCACCTTTTCAACGCCCTTAATCGCATATAATTTCGTGGTGATATCATTAGTATATTGTCGCAGCTCCTCGACACTGAAGCCTCCCTCGGAGCATAGTGCGTAGTAGAGTCCATAGACATCACCAAAGTCATCAATAATAGATATCTCGCCTACGCCATCGGGTAGCTGTTTGCGCAAATCCGACACCTTACGGCGTAGCTCATCCCATAGTTGTGGAATACGCTCGGGAGGCGTAGAGGGGTGTAGCTCAACCATCAAACGTGCATAGCCATAGTGCGACTCTGAGGTTATCTTATGCACGGCACTAAGGGTTCTCAAGCCTCGCTCCAATGGTTTACTAACTAAATTCTCTACCTCCTCGGGTGTAGCACCAGCGTAGGGTGATATTATAATAGCACTCTTGATTATAAAGGTAGAATCCTCACGCTTGCCAAGTTCCTCGAAGGCGTAGATACCACCCAAGAGTACAACAACAAGGAAGAAGATGATGACCGAGGGTCTAAGTATGGAGTAACGTGAGATATTCATAGTAATCTTACCCTTTCTCCATTGGTTAGGTGATATACTCCTGCGCTCACTACCCTCTCGCCAGCCTTGAGTCCTCTTAGAATAACAACGCTCTGCTCGCCAGTAAGCTCGCCAAGAGCCACACGACGCTTCTCGACCATATTATCAGCATCTATGACCCAAACATAATCCTCTCCACCTATGGGAGCATATATAGCCGTGAGTGGCACCGACACAGCCTCGCTATCGCTCTCAACGGTTATAACCGTAGCAATGCAGGTCATACCTGGCGAGATATTATATCGGGCAGTATCCACATCCACAAGGCGTAGCGACACGGGGAAGCCCAAGGCATCCGAGGAGGTCTGTGCATAGCTCTTTATCGTAGCGCTGAAGGGGTGATCTTTGTAGGCATCGAAGGTTACACGATATCGCGTAGTGGGCAATGCAAGGTAACTCAACAGATATTCTGGTGCAGTAAATCCTACCGTGGTGCTACGAGGTCTCACAATACGCACTATCGGCTGACCCGATGATACACGTTCGTAGGTGTCGATATATACGCGCTCAACAACACCATCAAAGGGGGCTACGATGCGGGTATCAGCCACCATATCCAAGGCATTGCGATAAGCCGAGAGACTTTGAGTAACAGCGTTGCGAAGACTCTCAACCTCTTGTGCCGATATGGCATTGTATGCCAAGAGTCGCTCTGCACGCTCAAGGCGTGACTGCGCCTCACGGTATGCCGAGAGTGTAGCCTCTACCTGCAGCTCTACATCGCGTTTGTCGAGTTGAGCGAGGAGAGCACCCTTTTTCACCCTCAGACCCTTGGCAACAGGAGCATCCACAACACGCCCTGAGAGTTTAAAGGCGAGGGTTACAGCATCGTCAGCAGTGGATAGCGCAGCATACTCGCGCGATAGGTACTCCACGCGCTTAGCAACAACACTCTTTACTGGTTTAGGCTTGCGCTCTGGCAGAGATTCGCTACCACCACACGCAACAATTAATAGACTAAGTAGAATAAAAAAACTACGCATAAGTAAGGCTTTATGCGTAGCGAGGCAATTATCTTGCCATAATATTATATCGCATCTTTATACTCTACAACACCATCACGGAGCACCACAATACCTATATCAGCACGGATAATCGAACGCAGTGTCATAGCGTCGACCAATAGATGCATTGAGGGAAGTTTGCTCTCGATGTTTGCAGAGCTAACCACATATACCGCCGAGGCTGGATAGAGCGAGTAGAGATACTCTATGGCGCGCTTTGCAGAGTTATCTATCGCAGCAGCATCGTTAATGCAGAGTAGTGCAATGCGACCATCGCACTCCAAAATTTCGGTAGTAATATCCTCTCCATCAACACTGTATAGAACAAAGTCTTGATACTCCAACTCGGTCTTTGCATCTACAATATTGACACTCTCTACAAACTCCAAATTTTCATCCTCCCAGCACTCTGTAGCCATAGCATCGAACTCAACAATAGCACCTGTGGCGATATTCTTAAAACGCAGAACAGTGCGCGTTGACTCATTCATCAGAGCTCTCTCCTTAGCTACACGCTCGCGGAGATTAGTGCCAACTTTATATGGCAGAAAGTCAACCAACGGCATTGTAAAGAGTGTGTATAGTGAGACACTAAGGGGTAATATAAGAGCCACAACGATGCTTATAAGATCGAACTTCGTAAAGTTTGCACCACGATCGCTCTTGCGCCATACGTATATAGATATAGGTAGAAGCACCAAGTTTTTGAAGAAGGTCTCCCAAGGCGAGAGCTTCACAGCATCACCAAAGCAACCACAATCACCAATAGGCAATACCGTAGCACTAAGTAGTGTGATGACCAAGAAGAAGAGAAGCATCACGCTCGATATAAGAGCTGTACCCTTGCGCCACACTCCAAGGATTAAGAGCAGGCCTATGGCAAACTCCACCACCATAAGCACAATAGCAATAGCTTCGGATGCAACAGCAAGCTCCGATAGCGAGTAGGAGGCTAAGTACTTCTCAACATAAATCGCCGTACCTACTGGGTCAACACACTTAAAGGCGCCCGATGCCACGAACGTAGAACCGAGCAACCAACGTAACGCTGTTATTACACCCTCTTGTAGGCGAGCCATACTCTATTATAATAGTGGAGCTACACGCTCCATAATTCTCTCAAAGATAGTATCAGGTGATGCCATACCACCCTCCTCTGTCGAGCAGTTCACCACCTTTAAGTCCTCGTTCAGTGATGCCGACTCGAGATACACCTCACGCACTCGACGCTGTAGGTCGAGCGATGCCTCGTGGATATCCTTGCCACCCTGAAGGTACTCTCTATCCTCGCCCTCGCGCACCTCGGTAAGCTTGCGCTCTGTGAAGGCAAATGGCACATCAAGGAAGAGAGACAAATCGGGCTTGGGAATACCAAACTCCTCGAACTCTGTATGTAATATCCACTCTCGAAGGGTGTTGCGCTCCTTGCTATCAGCAATCTTAGCGCACTGGTAGCCGATATTCGAGTAGACATATCTATCCACAATCACAACCTTACCATCACCAAGCCACTGACGAATAGTAGTAGCCGCATCGGCTCTATCGCCAGCATATAACAACGCCACAAGGTATGGATTTACACTCTCGACGCTACCCAAGTCGCCACGCAAGAAGCGCGCGATAAGCTCACCATAGACTGGGGCATCGAAACGTGGAAAGTGAAGATACTCCGACTCCACACCCTTAGCGCGAAACATATCTCTAAGTTTGGTAATCTGTGTTGACTTGCCTGCTCCATCAAGTCCCTCAAGCACGATAAACATACCTTATTAATTAGTAGTAAGCCATATCAATTATTAATTAGTAATTAGAAATTAGTAATTAGTAATTAATATCGGCTCACAGTTAGTATTTACTATTTTAGCATTCTTACTGCGCGCTCGATGCCCGCAACAAGAACGTCCACCTCCTCCATGGTGTTGTACATACCTATCGAGGCACGACACATACCAGTAACACCGAAGTGTGTCATCACTGGCTCAGCACAGTGGTGTCCAGTGCGTATTGCCACACCGAGCTTATCGAGTATCATACCCACATCGTATGGGTGCGTGCCATCAATGGTAAAGGATACTATCGGACACTTATTCTCGGTAGTACCATATATCTTGAGTCCCTCAATCTTTGAGAGACACTCAGTCATATAATGCAGTATCTTCCTCTCGTGGTGCTCGATAGCCTCCACACCGACACTATTCACATAGTCGATAGCCTTAGCAAGACCTACAGCACCGATAAAGTTAGATGTGCCAGCCTCAAACTTTAGGGGCAATGGCGCGTATGTAGTCTTAGCGAAGGTAACCTTGTCAACCATATCGCCACCACCCATAAATGGTGGCATTGCCTCCAAGAGCTCCTTTCTTCCATACAAGACACCTATACCCGTAGGACCATACAACTTGTGACCCGAGAAGGCATAGAAGTCGTAGCCGCGCTCAGCAACCCTGCCGCCACCGTGTACGATACCCTGACAGCCATCAACCATCACAACAGCGCCCACAGAGTGTGCCTTATCGATAATAGGATTCAAATCGGGACAAGTGCCGAGGGTATTTGAGGCCTCGGTTACAGCAACCAACTTAGTGCGGCTATCCACTACCTCATCAAGCATCTCGATACGCAGAGCTCCGCACTCATCGAAAGGTAGAACACGTAATTCTGCTCCCTTGCGCTCACACGCCAACTGCCAAGGCACGATATTCGAGTGGTGCTCCATCTCGGATACCACAACATTATCTCCCTCCTTAAGATACTTCTCACTCCAAGCGTAGGCAACAAGATTTAGGGATGCCGTAGCGCCAGATGTGAATACTACCTCCTCGCGATGCTCCGCACCAATAAACTCGCGCACCCTCTCTCGCGCCTGCTCATACATCTCGGTCATAACACCCGAAAGATGGTGCACACCACGATGTATATTGGCGTTGTACCTACGCATAAGGTCGTCCGTGCACTCGATAACCGAGATAGGCTTCTGCGCCGTTGCTCCACTATCGAAATAGACCAACTGGCGACCATTAACCTGCTGATCAAGAATTGGGAAGTCCTTGCGTATGCCCGCAATATCGTATAACATATTTACAATCTGTTTAATTTCTTAGCAAGCAACTCGGCAAGAGCCTCCTCGCTACCCGCAATAACCGAGTGCAGCACCACATCATCAACGAAGCCCTCGATTTGCAATCGCTTAGCATCGGCAAGACTCAAACCACGCTGACGCATATAGAGGATTGCATCACTATCCATCTGACCTACGGTAGCACCGTGGCTACACTTAACATCATCGGCATAGATCTCCAACTGTGGCAAGGTCTCGATATGAGCCTCACCCACAGTCACGTTACGGCTTGACTGCACCGAGTCGGTACGCTGTGCATCGGGAGCAACATATACCAAGCCAGAGAAGCTACCGTGCGACTTACCTGCTGCAACACCCTTAACCGAGGTGTGCGACTGGCAGTCTGAAGCTATATGGTTAACATCCACAGTAATACTCGCCTGGTCCTCGTCTGTAAGCACAAAGACACCACCAAGCTCAAATCTTGCACCGCGCTCCATAAGGCTCGCCACAACACGAGTGTCAGATGCTGATACAACGACCTCAGTCATCAGACACTGGGCATCCTCCGCAACGCCAATAGCGATATTCATTGCCGACTGCTTCTCGACAATATTTAGAATGCGGAGCGTAGCACCCTTCGAAACATCGATATTCACATCCCCGACATTGGCGCTATCCGCAATTAGCAACACCGCCTGCGAGCCAGCCTCGACCACAATATCGTAGCCACCACCCTCTTCGAGAGTCCAGCCACCCGTAGTGATGCGACCATCTACAGGAATAGCCTTTGCCGAGATTAACTCCTTAATTTGCTCGAGAACCATAGCCTACTCCTCCTTATAGTCGTTGATAAGCCAATCGTAGCCCTCTTTCTCGAGTTTTAGAGCAAGAGTCTTGTCGCCAGTATAGATGATGCGACCCTTATACAATACGTGCACATAATCAGGCACGATATAGTCCAACAAGCGCTGGTAGTGAGTGATTACCACCGTTGCATTCTCTGGAGTCTTAAGACGTGTAACACCTGTAGCCACGATACGCAAAGCATCGATATCGAGACCCGAATCGGTCTCGTCGAGGATAGCCAACTTAGGGTTTAGCATCGCCATCTGGAAGATCTCGTTCTTCTTCTTCTCACCACCCGAGAAGCCCTCATTCACAGCACGCGCTGTAAGTTTAGAGTCGAGTTCAACGATAGCACTCTTCTCCTTCATTAGCTTAAGGTACTCGCCTGCAGTCAATGGCTCCAAGCCACGCGACTTACGCTGCTCGTTAACCGCCAACTTCATAAAGTTAGCCATTGTAACTCCTGGAATCTCCACTGGATACTGGAAGCCAAGGAATAGACCCTTGCGTGAGCGCTCCTCGATATTAAGATCGAGAAGATTCTCGCCCTCGAACTCCACCTTACCCTCTGTAACGGTAAACTTCTCGTTACCCGCCAATACAGATGCAAGTGTAGACTTACCCGAGCCATTAGGGCCCATTATCGCGTGTACCTCACCCGCTTTAACGGTGAGATTTATACCCTTCAAAATCTCCTTGTCGCCAACTGAGGCGTGTAGATTTTCAACTTTTAGCATATATCTTATTCAAATTTATTATCACAATTTTCACAAGTTGAAAACTGAAATATGACAAGTGTAGTCGCTTTGCGCAGGGATTAAATATGCGTCGCAGACACCATACCTTTCAGTTTTCACTTTTCACTTTTCACCTTTCACTTTTATCCCACGCTTCCCTCGAGCGATAGCGACAAGAGCTTCTGAGCCTCCACCGCAAACTCCATAGGCAACTTCGCCAACACCTCGCGAGCATAGCCATTCACGATAAGACCCACAGCATCCTCGGTAGCGATACCGCGCTGGTTGCAGTAGAAAAGCTGCTCCTCCGAGATCTTCGATGTTGTAGCCTCGTGCTCCAAGACCGCAGTCGGGTTATATGAATCGACCACTGGGAAGGTATGAGCGCCACACTTATCACCGATAAGCAGAGAGTCGCACTGCGAGTAGTTTCGAGCATTATCTGCACCCTTAGCCACACGCACCAAGCCGCGATAGGCATTTTGCGAACGACCAGCCGAGATACCCTTCGACACAATGCGTGAACGTGTATTCTTGCCAAGGTGAATCATCTTTGTACCAGTATCTGCCTGCTGATAGTTATTTGTCATCGCCACAGAGTAGAACTCGCCCGATGAGTTATCACCCGCAAGCACACAGCTTGGATACTTCCACGTAATAGCCGAACCTGTCTCCACCTGCGTCCACGAGAGGTGCGCACCCTCGCGACAGATACCGCGTTTGGTTACGAAGTTATAGATACCACCCTTACCCTCCTTGTCGCCTGGATACCAGTTCTGAACAGTGGAGTACTTAACATCCGCATCCTTCTCCACCACAATCTCCACCACCGCTGCGTGAAGCTGATTCTCGTCGCGTCGTGGTGCGGTGCAACCCTCGAGGTAGCTCACATAAGAACCCTCGTCGGCAACGATAAGGGTACGCTCAAACTGACCAGTGCCCTCGGCATTGATACGGAAGTATGTAGAGAGCTCCATAGGACAACGCACACCCTTAGGTATGTAGCAGAACGAGCCATCAGAGAACACAGCAGCATTAAGCGCTGCGTAGAAGTTATCGGTATATGGCACCACCGAGCCGAGATACTTCTTAATAAGCTCAGGGTGCTCCTTTATCGCCTCCGAGATAGAGCAGAAGATGATACCCTTCTCTGCCAAAGTATCGCGGAAAGTAGTCTTCACCGACACCGAGTCCATAACGGCATCCACCGCAACACCCGCCAAAGCCATCTGCTCCTCAAGAGGAATACCAAGTTTATCGAATGTACGCTTTAGCTCAGGATCTACCTCGTCCATAGAGTTAAGCTGCTTCTTCTGCTTAGGAGCAGCGTAGTAAATCACATCCTGAAAGTCAATTTCAGGAATATCGAGATGCGCCCACTTAGGGTGCTCAAGGGTCAACCAGTGGCGATAAGCCTTCAATCGTCGCTCCAACATCCACTCAGGCTCACCCTTCTTCTGGGAGATAAGCCTTACGACCTCCTCCGAGAGTCCACGCGCTATGGTATCGGTCTCGATATCTGTCACGAAACCATACTCATAGTCCTTAGACTCAAGCTCTTGAATTATATCTTTTGTACTCTTTTCCATCTTTTTATATTATAGCGTGCAAAGATAGCAAAAAAAGTGAAAAATAAAAAGTCAAAAGAAAAAAGTTTCGGAAAGCCATAGTTTAGCACTAAACGGAAACCACATACAAACAAATAGCGCACCCCGAAGGATGCGCTATATTATCAATTACTATCCACCAAATTAGTTTAGCTCAAGCTCCTCGTATGGAAGTCCCCAAGCCTCGGCAACTGGCTTGTAGACCACCTTACCCTCGACGATATTTAGACCCTTGCGCAACTCCTCGTTATCGCGACAAGCCTGCTTCCAGCCCTTACCCGCAAGCTGTAGAACATAAGGCATTGTAGCATTTGTAAGAGCCAATGTAGAGGTATAAGGCACTGCACCAGGAATATTAGCTACGCAATAGTGCAAGATACCGTCAACATAGTATACTGGATCCTCGTGAGTTGTAGGGTGCGATGTCTCAAAGCAACCACCCTGATCGATAGCCACATCCACCATAACGGTACCTGGTTCCATATCCTTCAACATATCGCGTGTAACGAGCTTTGGAGCCTTAGCACCAGGGATAAGCACCGAACCGATAACAAGGTCGGCAGTCTTAAGCTCCTCACGGATATTATACTCAGAAGACATCAACGTCTTAACATTCTTAGGCATCACATCAGCAAGGTATGTAAGACGCTGAAGTGAGATATCACAAATAGTTACATCGGCACCAGTACCCGCAGCGGTACGCGCTGCTGCAGTACCCACAACACCGGCACCGATAACAAATACCTTAGCTGGCTTAACACCAGGAACACCACCTAGAAGTTTACCCTTACCACCGCGTGGCTTCTCCAAGAAGTAGCGACCCTCCTGTGTAGACATACGACCAGCAACCTCCGACATAGGAATAAGCAGTGGCAACGAGCGATCCTTGCGCTCTACAGTCTCGTATGCACAACAGATAGCACCACTCTCAATCATAGCTTTAGTAAGCGGCTCGCTACTTGCAAAATGGAAGTATGTGAACACCAACTGACCCTTGCGCACAAGCTTATATTCAGGTGCGATAGGCTCCTTAACCTTCACAATCATTTCGGCAATAGCGTAGACCTCCTCGATAGTAGGAAGAATCTTTGCACCCTGCTTAACGTAATCCTCATCCTTGAAGCCACTATTTACACCAGCTGTAGACTGCACATAGACCTCGTGACCACGACGAACTAACTCCATAACACCTGCAGGTGTCAACGCTACACGGTTCTCGTTATTCTTAATCTCCTTAGGTACGCCAATAATCATAACTGTAAAATTTTAATGTTTAAGGTTTATTTAGGTTGTATGGTGCGCCTATCCACCATTTCACACATCTAAGTTACAATAATTTTCTAAAAGCACACTCACATTATACACTATTTTTACTATTACACCCACGATTTTCTAAAATAATTGCCACAAAAGTGTATAAAAATGCAAGAATAGCGATGTTCACAATCTCCGATTCTATATCTCTTAGCGATGCACCCATAGTATTTAGACCAACAAAACCAACTACGGCACCACTACTCGGGAAGAGTCGACCTAAGGCGTATAACCACTCAGGAAATGCCTCCTTAGGATAGGAGAGACCCGCCAGCAGAAGTATCGGCACGGAGCTCCAAAGCAGGGTCAATATCGGTGCTTCACGGCGAGTAAAGAGGTGGGACAACATTTGCGCCATAGCAGACGAGGCGATAATGTATAGGAGCATAAAGAGGGTTAAATCCACCACTCGCCCATTAAACGGAAAGCCAAATACTGACCATATAGTAGCTAATACAAAGGTTAAGCTAACGCTATATATCAGAATATGAGTCAAGGTTATAGACAATACTTGCCATATACTATAACACCAACCTTTATGTACTATTAATACACTATGCCTGCGCCTACGAATAGCCACCATACCCACACCTATGAGCAGGGTCTGCTGAACAAGCAACACAACAATCGAGGGCATCACAAATGAGCCGTAGCCTAACGAGCGATTATACAACACCTCAGTAGTTAGCTTCACAACGCCACCATTACCCCTTGCCAGGATATCAGCCATAGCTTGTTGCAACACTGTACGATAGAGAAGTAAGTGACTACCATCCAAAATTAGGCTTATGCTCGTCCCCTGCATAGAGAGCACTCTCTGCTCGAAATCCTCAGGAATAACGACAATACCATAAACATCGCGGTTATAAAAGAGGTGACGACCCTCAGCCACCGACTCCACTTCGTATGCTATTACCACATTCTCTCCCTCGCTAAGACCCTCTATAACAGACCTACTCATCGCGCTATTATCCGAGTCAACAACAGCAATAGGCAGACTCTCCACCACCTCAGCACCGTAGGCTATGGAGTAGATAGTGGCATATATTAGCATTGCAAAAACAAGCAATAGCACCGCTCCACTATCCTCAAATATTAGGCGTAACTCTCTTTTAACCAATCGAAACATACTACTCCTTTCCCCAATATTTATCCTCCATCACTACCATCCTCAATCTACGCCACGATAGAGGCACAACAACCAAGAACATAGCCATATAGAATAGATTATCAACATCATAGACGATAGGTGCACCTCGCATAACAAGGCTTACAAAAAACTCGCTAAAGTAGTTCAACGGAAAGAGCTTGGAAAACCAACGAGCTACACCGAACATAGCTATCGTAGGAAAGGTAATACCCGAAAACGTAAATGCCATAACACTATAGCCGCCACCAAGCGACAGGGCTAAGCGAAGGTTGGCACTCCAAGCGATTACAGCAAGAGCAATACCCTCGTACACAATAATAAACAACCCTGTGACCCCCGACAAAACGAGGTAGCTACCCTCGCACTCCATACCCATAACTACAAACAGCACAAAATAGATAAACTGCGACATTACAAACATCGCTATGGTCACGGGGAGGAGTTTACCAACAACTCCACCCACCAAAGAGCCGTTAGCCATAGCAAGCCACTCCGAGGCTGTGCGATAGCGTAGTTCTCGTCCAATGGCGCAGATTGTCGAGATCACCGTAAAGATCACGACACCCAAGATCATAAAGATTGGGGCAAGGTAGTAGCCATAGTTTAGATATGGATTCGATATAATATTACTCTGGATATCAATTGGCATTATCTCAATCATAGCTTGAGTGCTATCGACACCCATACTCTCCAAGGATTGGAGTGCTACACCAGCAGAAAAGCTCTGCACAGCAAGCTGAATATCGCGACTTAGAATACCACAAGCCGAGATATTTGCGCCACTCAGATAACACCCCACCGCAGCACTTTCACCACGGTAGATGTGCTCCTCGAAGCCGTTATCTATATAAATAATACCCTCTACAGCACCATTAAGAAGTCTCTGCTCAGCCTCCACCATATCACACTCCTGAAAAGCGATACTCACCCCCGAGGTAGCATCAACCATCCTTAGTAGCTGGCGTGACAAAGGCGTATAATCTCTATCTACTACAGCAATAGGCACATCGTCGATAGCACCGCGGTAGAAGATAACACAAAAGAAGAGCGACATAAAGAGTGGAAATAGCACCAAGATAGAGCGATAAAGCCTATCAGATGCTATCTCTTGCACCTCGCGACGAAAGGAGGATATAATGCTCTTAACCAGCATGGCTACAACTTATCACCATAGACTATTACACTCATACCTGGGAGGATATCGATTGGTTCCACCGAGCGAGCACGTACCTCGAAGGAGCGGATATCGAAGCCTCCGCGTGCACGGGTAGCACTCCATGTAGCATAGTCTGCCTCCGATGAGATATAGAAGACCTCGAACTCCGCACGTCTATCCAACGCTGGGATATAACCCATAAAGCGGTAACCGAGGCGCACATTTGCCAATTTATCCTCTTTGATATTAAATGTTGTCCAGCAGTGAGCAATATCGAGGATAGTTACTACAGGCATTCCCGTACCTACTAACTCACCAGGCTCAGCCATAACACTCGACACACGACCCGATATAGGGGCATAGATGCTCGCATCCTCAAGATAGGAGCGCACCTCATCGACACCTCCCTGCGCCTCACGCACCTTAGCTTCGACAGCCTCACGTTGCTGACGTGTAGCGCCCTCCACAACAAGGTCGTACTCTGCCTTTGTAGCCTCTACCGTCGCCTGCATAGCGCGATAATTTGCCAAAGCCTCGTCATACTGCTGACGTGGCACTACCCCCTTTTCGTATAGGTTCTTAATACGTTCATAGCTCGACTCAGCAAGACTCAACCCCGCCAAAGCCTTCTGCCAAAGACTCTTTATAGCAACTATTTGCTCCTTGCGAGCACCCATATCCACCTCGCTATTTATAGCCTCTGCCTCAGCCTTTAGAGCCGAGACCTGACTTAGCTTAGCATCAAGCTCGGGAGTGGAGATTGTATATAACAACTCTCCCTCTGTGACCATATCTCCCTCAGCAACATTCATCCTCTCGACACGACCCGCCAACTTCGACGAAGCGCGGTAGCTACGACACTCCACAACACCCTGTATAACGGGACGATTAACACGACCAAAGTAGCGAACAAGGGCAACGACACTCAATATTAACAAGGCAAGCACAATAACAATATATAAAGTTCGTTTCATACTAATTACAAATCTGTTACACCATTTATATCAACCTCTACACCATTAGAGACATAGAGCAAGAACTCCTCACTCAGACCCGACACCTCCAATAATCTCGCCAACGACACCACATACTCGTAGACAGCATCCAAATACTCCACTTCGGAGGCAGCAAGGGCTATGCGAGCATCCATAAGCTCCGACGATGGCGTAACACCCTCACGAAAGCCCTCCAATGCAGTTGTGTAGTAGCTCTCAGCAAAGGCTATCGAGCGCTCCGAAGATCCGATATTAAGCATCGCATTCTGCATCGTATAATACTCTCTATCGACCAAAAGTAGAATATCCTCACGCACTTTATCAGCCATATTATTGGTGCTTTGCTCGATGCTCTTAGCAGCACGGTACTGTTCCTGCTTCGAGAGACCTCCAAAGAGTGGCATCGTAACACCAACGCCCACAGCACAGCGCGGTATCATATCGCTAAGATTGTAGGAGTAGAGCGAAGCCCCACCCATAGCAACTACCTCCGGCATAAAGGCTGAGCGGGCGAGGTTTACCCCTTCGCTACTAAGCCTCTTAGCATTCTCTACCATAGCTATAGCTGTATTTGAGTTAATCGCATTATCGCGGTAGTAATCAATATCGTGAGCTTTATATGTTAGAAACATCTTATCCTCTGGCACTACCGTCGTATCGCACTGCAGTGTAGTCTGCAAGGCTCGCTCTGCGATACGCAGTTTGCTCTCAGCATCGCTATAATCACGCTCTACTTCAGAGAGCTTATATGTAAGGTATAGCACTACGCTATGGGCCACGACGCCCTCTGCCTCCATAGCCTCTGCATCGCGTAGATGTTGCTCTACACCCTTCACAACAAACTCCTTTACTGTCACCACCTCGCGAGCCAATATCACGCCGTAGTAGCGTTGTACAAGTTCCGTTACCAATCCACTCTTAACGCCATTTAGCCCAATCTCTGCGCCACTCATATTTAGTTTTGCCACGCGGTTAGCAATATTAATACGACCACCAAGATATATCGGCATTGTCAACGTAGCACCCACAAAGCCGAAGTGACGATTTTGGAGCGTATAGCGCCAATCAGCCTCCATGAGAGGAGTTAAGCCCCCTGTTAGGAGCGAGGCTAAAGTAGGCGACAGAAGTCCCTCGGAGAGAGCGTCCTTAATTACTCCATCAAGCGCCTCACTAACCACACCCTTAGCACCACCGAGGTCTATATCGATATTATGTTGCATCAGAGTATAAGTTCCCACCATATCAACCTTCGGCATACGCATTCCCTGTGTGGCACGATACTCTCTATAGGAGGCATCCACACCATATTTAGCACTACTGATAGCCCTGTTACGCTCTATCATCATTTCAAGAGCCTCCTCGAAGCTGACCCTCTGCTGAGCCATGGCAGTTATACTAAGCGTAATCCCACACAACAATATCCAATATTTCATAGGCAAAGTTTCTGCGCACCACTACAATTATCGTGCGATTATTTCGATGTTATTTGGCACATAACTTGTGCACGATGCAGACGAAAACTTTAATGTTAACCAAAAAATTTCAGTTATGAAACGAATTAAACATTTCGCTCTATCACTGCTTACAGCAGCCTTCGTGGTGCCAACTGCGACTGCTCAGACCAGAGTCTATGAGGTGGAGGAATACACACCCACCATCTATATGATTGCTGTAGGTGACGAGTTGCAAGAGTATGACCCTGAGGTTGTACGCATTGCTATTATCGAGGACTTTGTGGAGACTAAGCGCCACGGCTTCCAACAGGCACACAATCCACAGTTTATCTTCTCGACACGCAACAATCGCTTCTCATTGGGTATTGGAGGTATGGTAAATCTACGCACCAGCTACGACCTCAAGGGCGCAGTGGGCAATATAGACTTTGTACCGTACGACATCCCTATGCAGAAGGGTTATGCCAACCAGCAGCGTGTGATGATGGATGCCTCGACTTCACGACTCTTTATGAAGGCTATCGTTAATAGTCCTACCTTGGGTCGTATCCACGTCTACACCGATATGGACTTCCGTGGCGGCGAGGAGTTTACCTACATTCCACGCCTAAGATCGGCGTATGTTAACCTCCTTGGCTTCACCATTGGTCGTGACGTAACCACCTTCTGTGACCTTGCAGCAGCACCTACGACTATCGACTTCCAGGGTCCTAATGCCTACAACTTCGCCTTCAACGAGATGATTCGCTACGAGCATAGCTTTGTTCGTGACCATCTCAAGGTAGGTATCGCAGCCGAGATGCCAAGCGTGAATGCTACATACGGTGAGAACTTCGAGCCTATCTACCAGCGTGTACCAGATGGTATTGCCTACGTTCAGTACGCTTGGGGTGCTAACAAGTCGAGCCACGTTCGTCTATCAGGTGTTGTGCGCGATATGTACCTCCACAACAAGACTACTGGAGAGAACACCACCGAGGTTGGTTGGGGTGCGCAGTTTAGTGGTCATATCGAGGTTGGTGATTGGGTAGACCTATTTATGAATGGTGTCTATGGTCGCGGTATCACTCCTTACATTCAGGATTTGGCCGGTGCGCCTTACGACTTCACCTACATTCCTTCAAAGCCTACACACTTGCAGACTCCTCCTATGTGGGGTTGGCAGGCAGCAGCTCAGGTAAACTTCATACCTCAGAAGTTGTGGCTTAGCGGTGGCTTCTCAATGGTACGCCTCGAGGTTGATAATGGTGCGCTATCAGACAACCAGTACAAGCGTGGCGAGTATATGTTTGGTAACCTTTTCTACAATGCAACACCGAACTTCACCCTTGCCCTCGAGTACCTACACGGCACACGTGAGAATGTTAGCGATGCACACAGCCGTGCTAACCGTATCAGCGTAATGGCGCAGTACAACTTCTAAGAGTGATATTTATCGAAATTATTTGGCAATCCTTCGCTGGATTGCCATTTTTTTGTATTTTTACATATTGCGATGTTACATTTGGTATGGGTGCATCGTTATATAAATAGAAACTAACCCATAAAACGGATAAATTTGGAGACAGAGACACAATACATAGAGTTCTTCTCGAAGCATAGAGACACGCTTTATCGCCTTATACTAAATATATGTAGCGATGGTGTCGAGGCGGAGGATATCGTGCAGGATGTCTTCGAGAGGTTCTGGAGGGCAAGAGACAAGGTCCTGCAAAGTAGCTATCCAAAGGCATACATCTGTCGTATGGCGCACAACTTAGCAATAGACAGAGAGCGAACGAGGGTACGGCATAAAACCTTTACAATAGAGGAGAATACGGTATCTAATAGCAACGACACATTAGTTGAGCTATCCGATATAAAGAGTATCACACAGCGAGCAATAGCCTCGCTACCAGAAAAACAGCGATTAGCGATACACCTCCGAGATATTGAGGGCTACGAGATTGAGGAGATTGCCGAGGCAATAGGAGGCGACAGCAACAGTGTACGAATGAATCTCTCAAGGGCGCGTAGCAGCGTTCGTGAGGAAGTAACAAAGGCTTTAAATTATGGAGTTACACGAGATTAACATACTTATCAACAGATACTTCGAGGGCGAAACAACACTCGATGAGGAGCGAACTATTGCCACCTATCTTGCGACCACAGAGACCTTACCTGATGAACATATAGCACTCAAAGCTATGTTCGAGGCAATGGGACTCCTACGAGATATAAAGGCTCCAAATACGACCTATACACCACAAAAGCGTAGTATTAGCCTACGTCGTATTAGAAGAGTTGCAGCGGTAGCAGCGTGTCTTGTTGTGGGTATAGTTGTGGCTACCAATACGGTAAAGACTACACCAACTTACACCGAGCCAGGTATCATCTGCTACGTCAACGGCACAATGGTCGACGACCCAAAGGCGGCCGAGATGGAGGCGCATAGAATACTTGGCAACATGAATCAGAATATAAACCTTGCGATGGCAAGAATCGACAAAGTAAACCTACTTAAAACTAAATAGTTATGAAAAGATTATTTACAACCCTAACACTTCTTGTGGCAGCACTCTCAACACTTAGCGCACAGGAGATCGCTAACGAAAACACCATTATCTTAGACAAAACTGGCGAGAACAGAATAACTATCATCAACGAAGATACGATTAAGTTTAAGATTGGAGGCAAGGAGTTCCAAATGAGCACCGAGCCAGAGAAAAAGACGCAGCAGAATGAGCGCAAAAGCTATGCAACCATACCTTCACTCGGAACCATCGAACTTGGTATCAATACAATGGTAAATACCGACTATTCGATGTACACAACCGAGGAGGCTGAGATGATGAAGTTTGGTAATAGAAAATCTACGTATGTTGCTCTTAATATCTTCACAGAGAACTTTCGTCTTAATAAACGAGGCTCGTTGAGTGTTGATATGGGTGTTGGTATTGCATGGGAGAACTACGTATTTGCTGGCAACTATTCGATGCGATACAGCGATAATATGATGCGACCTATTGCATTGGATGGCAACGTTGAGAAGTCAAAGCTTATGGCACGATACCTACATATGCCAGCACTACTAAACTACTCATACAAGAATAAGTTTTTCATCGCTGCGGGTGTAAATCTCGATGTCTTGATTGGTTCGCGCTTCAAACAGAAGAACCCTAAAATTGTATATAAGTCAGAGACCATTACCCTCGAGCCAATACAGCTTGGTGCTACATTACACGTCGGTACAAACTCATTCTACGGCTTTGTAAACTGGTCCCCTATGGAGATGTTCAAGGCTAATACAGGTCCTCGTGGTCAGAGAATATCTGCAGGTATAGGTCTTAATTTCTAATCAAAACCACCACTTTATATGAAACGGCTTATATTGCTAATAATGCTCTGTTTGCCGATAGTAGCCACAGCACAGACAGATCATTTAGCACCACTTATAAAGAAGTACTCTGGGCAGATGAATTGCTCGACGGTAGTACTCTCAAAGGAGATGCTTAGCCACATGTACTCCGCCTCTGGTATAGAGTCTATGCAGGCAATTTCCGTGGAGAACCCTAAGCTAATTCCAACCTTTAAAGAGGACTTAGAGAGTTTTCTTGATTACTACAAGGTTGTAATGGCGGTAAATAGCGATGGTACGGATGTTAAAATATATAGCGTAAAGCGTACGTATATATCCAAGGAAACGGGTCTGCAGGAGAGTATTGAGGAATTTGTTATCGTTGCAATAAGCGAGGTCGACGGCATAGCGATACGCCTCACAGGACACAACATCACTCTTAGCGATGCCACCTCGCTGATAAACATCTAAGGGTGGACCATATAAATTTATGGCGGTTTTGGCTGTAATTCATAATTTTAGTCGTACATTTGCGGCGCTTATGAAGAACAACATAACCGCCATACTTTATATCACTACCGCAACACTGCTATCTCTGTGCGTTGCCACACATGGCAAGGAGTACGACAGCAGACCTTGCACCGTGGAGGGTGCAAAGGAGGTAATCACCACAGACACCATACGCCTAATGTTTGGTGGTGACTTGATGCAGCATCTACCCCAAATTACCGCAGCACGTCAGAGCGACGGTAGCCACGACTACACCAGCTCATTTGAGCATATCGCACCACTATTTCGCGATGCTGATATCGCAGTGCTCAACTTCGAGACCACGATAAATACATCGGGCAAGTATAGCGGTTATCCACTCTTTGCAGCACCCCCAGCTGTAGCTGATGCGATGGTTGATATGGGTATAGATATAGCACTGTTAGCCAACAACCATTGCTGCGATAGATCTGGCAAGGGTATCGACTCCACAATCGAGGAGTTTCGTCGTCGTAGTATTGCCCACGTTGGCGTCTACAAGGATAGCCTCGACTACCAAGACAACAACATTCGATACTTTGAGTGCAAGGGCGTAAACTTCGCACTTTTGAACTACACCTACGGCACTAACGGTATGCCAATACCCAAAGGACGCATTGTAAACCTTATCGACACCGTGACCATTAAGCGCGACCTACACTCCATTGAGCTTGATAGCGTGGACTGCGTTATCGCATGTATGCACTGGGGTATCGAGTATCAGCGTAAGGCTAACAGCGAGCAGAAGGCTATTGCCGAGATGATGCGTCGCGAGGGTGTCGATATCATCATAGGTAGCCATCCACACGTTGTACAACCCTACTATGCCGACTCTACGTTTTTGGTCTACTACTCGTTAGGCAACCTTGTCTCTAACCAGCGCTGGCGCTACTCCGACGGAGGGTTACTTGCCGAGGTGGAGGTTATACGATGCGATACGATTGAGGGTCTACGCTACCAGACTACCCCACATCCAGTATGGGTGATGCTCCCAGAATATAGAGTATTGCCGCGATCGGTAGGTGACACACTCAATATGTCAACCTCGTCACGCGGACAATACAACCAGTTCATGTCGGACACCGACAAACTTCTTGACTTGCAATAAGCTACATCATTAGTAATTATCGGCAAATGGCTCAAAGTAGGCCTGTGGATGCTCGCATGATGGACAGAGCTTCGGAGCACTCTTAGCCTTGATGATATAGCCACAATTGCGACACTGCCACACTATCTCGCCATCGCGTCTAAAGAAGTCGCCATCGGTAAGACGACTTAGAAGCTTTAGATAGCGGCGTTCGTGCTCTTTCTCCACCTCCGCTACATTCTTAAATGTAAGGGCTATCTTCTGAAAGCCCTCGGCGTGGGCAGTCTCGGCAAACGAGGCATACAACACCTCCCACTCCTCGTGTTCGCCATCTGCTGCAGCCACAAGATTCTGCTCGGTAGTGCCAATTATACCCGCAGGGAATGAGGCGTTGTGAATGGTTGCCATACCCCCTTCTAAGTACTTAAAGAAGCGCTTAGCATGCTCCTTCTCCTGGTCGGCAGTGATATCGAATACCGCAGCTATCTGCTCGTAACCATCCTTCTTAGCCTGCGATGCAAAGTAGGTATAGCGATTTCGCGCCTGACTCTCACCCGCAAACGCCTTCAACAAATTCTCCTCGGTAAGCGTACCTTTCAATGTGTTTTTCATCCTCTTAGATATTTTATAAGTTAAACCATACCCCGAGGATGTGCAAAACCAAGACCAAATAATAATGGCGCACCCCGCAAGGGATACGCCATATAGCTCATAGAGTTGCCACTATTAATGGAGCGTAGCAGTCTTTCTGATTGCCGAGCGACGGTTATTTGTAAAGAGCGCAAATGGATTTTCGCCCTCATTATACTCCTTCTTCATAATCAAATGCACCTTGTGGCGAGTTATAGAGAACAACGGAATATACAAGAAAGGCATACGCTGCACTGGAACCACCTGATCCAACTCCCAGCCGTCGTTACCTAAGATATCGAGAGCCTCAGCCATATTTGAGTTGTTGAGGTTAAGCATCTTGTTGCAGTACATAATTGTAACTTTCTGATTCTTAGCGCCACCGCGTACATATACATCGCAATAAGTGGTCTTAGTCTCCTGTGCCGATGCGCCGAATGCGCACATAATCAAGAAAAAGGCAAGAAATAATTTCTTCATTTTTTTAGTAGTGTTTATCTCCGCAACATCTCCACTGCGGTAGTTGTAAAATATGGGAGCGGGAGATGATGCCAGCCTCAGCAGCCCGCATTCGCTCTCACTTAATAATTGTTTTGTCTATATTATCTATTTATCGATAGCCGTATCTTCTCAAAATCTTATGAACATCCGATCCGCTATTTTCACTTGGTGAGAATGTCTCTACATAATTACCATTTTCATCCAAAATTACGATCTGGTAAATATTATAGATATAGTTATAGTTATTGCAACTTTTTTTATAGCCCGCAATATATCGGTTCCCATATTTATCTGTAGTATTCACGTAGTCATCAATGTAGTCGTCATTTTTCAACAATCCAAACCTCGAATACAAATCTCTATTATTATAATAAAAACAGTTTTCGATTGTATTTACACTATTTCCGTTAAATCTAATAAGAGCTATAGTATTCGGGAACATCATAGCTAAAGAGACATACAACAATATGATTGGACGGTATTTACCAGTCTTATTGTCTGCTTTTCTTCTCCTAATAATCAGCCACAGAATAGCCAATAAGAATAGAACTATAGACGCGCAAAAAGGAACTAAATATATTAATTCACTACTAAATAACCACATCAAAAATGGCACAAAGAAAATACCAAGTATAGTGGCGAGAACCACACCAGAACAACCTAAAATATGAACCAATTTTTTCATAAATCATTTATTTAATTTTGTTGGACTTATCACAAAGGAGATATTGAGAATATCTGAATACAAATATACATATTTTTTTTCATTACACAATACTCAATATCTCAATTTTTATTAGTATTTTTGCACAATTATACGCAACATATAAAAAACTATATATTATGGCAGACGAGAAAATTATATTTTCGATGGTTGGTGTGAGCAAAGTGCTTAACAACAACAAGAAAATCTTGAACAACATCTACCTGTCGTTCTTCTATGGTGCAAAGATTGGTATCATCGGTCTTAACGGCTCTGGTAAGTCTACACTTATGAAGATTATCGCAGGTATCGACAAGAGCTATCAGGGCGAGGTGGTATTCTCTCCAGGCTACAGCGTGGGCTACCTCGAGCAGGAGCCTCAGCTCGACCCTACAAAGACCGTTAAGGAGATTGTAGAGGAGGGTGCAGCATCTACCGTAGCTCTACTTAAGGAGTATGAGGATATCAATATGAAGCTCTGCGAGCCTATGGACGACGACGAGATGGCGCGTCTTGTGGAGCGTCAGGGTGAGCTATATGAGAAGATTGACCAGGTTAACGGCTGGGAGCTTGATAGCGTTTTGGAGCGTGCGATGGATGCCTTGCGCTGTCCAGATCCAGACCAGAGTGTAGCTGTATTGTCGGGTGGTGAGCGCCGTCGTGTGGCGTTGTGCCGTTTGCTCTTGCAGCAGCCTGATGTACTTCTTCTCGATGTGCCTACCAACCACCTTGATGCCGAGAGTATCGATTGGTTGGAGCAGCACCTTCAGCAGTATAAGGGTACAGTTATCGCTGTAACCCACGACCGTTACTTCTTGGATAACGTAGCGGGCTGGATCTTGGAGCTTGACCGTGGCGAGGGTATTCCTTGGAAGGGCAACTACTCTGGCTGGTTGGAGCAGAAGACACAGCGTATGGCAATGGAGGAGAAGCAGGAGAGCAAGCGCCGCAAGACTCTCGAGCGAGAGTTGGAGTGGGTGCGTATGTCTCCATCGGGTCGTCACGCTAAGTCTAAGGCACGTCTTTCGGCTTACGACAAGATGATGAATGCCGATACTAAGGAGCGCGAGGAGAAACTCGAGATCTATATTCCTAACGGTCCACGTTTGGGTGACCTCGTTATCGAGGCTCAGGGCGTAACTAAGGCGTTCGGTGACCGTGTACTCTACGAAAACCTTGAGTTCTCGTTGCCACCAGCAGGTATCGTAGGTGTTATCGGTGCTAACGGTACTGGTAAGACTACCCTATTCCGTATGATTATGGGCTTGGAGGAGCCTACATCAGGAAGCTTCCGCGTTGGTCCTACCGTAAAGCTTGCATACGTAGATCAGCAGCACAAGTCTATCGACCCCGAGAAGACTGTATATGAGGTTATCTCGCAGAACTCAGACCTTATCCAGCTTGGTAACCGTCAGGTAAATGCTCGCGCATACGTAGGCCGCTTCAACTTCAACGGTGCAGACCAGGAGAAGAAGTGCGGTGTGTTGTCGGGTGGGGGGCGCAACCGTCTCCACCTCGCTCTTGCACTCAAGGAGCAGGGCAACGTATTGCTCCTCGATGAGCCTACCAACGATATCGATGTTAACACACTCCGTGCGTTGGAGGAGGGTTTGGAGAACTTCGCAGGCTGCGCAGTAGTTATCTCGCACGACCGTTGGTTCTTGGATCGTATCGCTACCCACATTCTATCGTTCGAGGGCGACTCTAAGGTTGTCTTTTATGAAGGTACATACTCAGAGTATGAGGCTTGGAAGAAGGCTCAGGGCGAGGATACTACCCCTAAGCGTGTTAAGTACAAGAAACTTTTGGCAGAGCAGTAGTATATGGCACAGAAACCATCTATTCCAAAGGGTACGCGCGACTTCTCTCCTGAGGAGATGATGCGCCGTACATATATCTTCGACACCATTAAGAGTGTCTTTCGTCTCTTTGGCTACGCGCCACTTGAGACTCCTTCGATGGAGAACCTCTCTACCCTCCTTGGTAAGTATGGCGAGGAGGGAGATAAACTTCTCTTCAAGATTCTAAACTCTGGTGATTACGGTGCAAAACTCTCTGAGGAGGAGCTACGCCAGGCATCGAAAATTTGCGAGAAGGGTCTTCGCTACGACCTCACAGTACCATTTGCGCGCTACGTCGTACAGCACCAGAACGAGATTGTATTCCCTTTCAAGCGCTATCAGATACAGCCAGTATGGCGTGCTGACCGTCCTCAGAAGGGTCGCTACCGCGAGTTCTACCAGTGCGACGTGGATGTCATCGGCTCTAAGTCGTTACTCTCGGAGGTGGAATTGGTAGATATCGTAGCTCGAGTATTCTCAAAGCTCGGTATCTCGGTAACCCTTAAGATGAACAACCGCAAAATCTTGTTCGGTATCGCAGAGTCTATCGGTCACGCCGACAAGATGATTGATATCACCGTGGCTATCGATAAGCTCGACAAGATTGGCTTAGACAATGTGAAGAATGAGTTGCGTGAGCGCGGTATCGACGACGAGGCTATCGCAAAGCTTCAGCCTATACTTGAGCTTAGCGGCACTAACGAGGAAAAGCTCGTTAAACTTAGCGAGGTTATCGGCTCATCGGAGACCGGTATGGTGGGTATCGAGGAGATGCGCACAATCTTTAGCAATGTAGAGAAGTTGGGCATCGCTCTTACGCCTGAGCTTGATCTATCGTTGGCACGAGGCTTAAACTACTACACTGGCGCTATCTTCGAGGTTAAGGCTAACGACTTCCAGATTGGCTCTATCTCGGGCGGTGGTCGCTACGACGACCTTACTGGCATCTTCGGTATGTCTGGTATGTCAGGCGTGGGCATCTCGTTTGGCGCAGACCGCATCTACGATGTTATGCTCGGTCTAAACCTCTTCCCAGAGGAGTTGGCTTGCTCGACAAAGGTCTTGTTCGTAAACCTCGGCGCGGCTGAGGAAGAGGCATCAATGCGCCTACTCTCAGAGCTTCGCAACAACGAGATTTCGGCAGAGATCTACCCAGAGAGTTCAAAGATGAAAAAGCAGATGGAGTACGCCAACCGTCGCGGTATTCCGCATGTTGTTATCATCGGCTCGAACGAGCTCGCACAGGGTATTGCTACCGTTAAGAATATGCGCACTGGAGAGCAGTCGGAGGTAGCATTCTCAGAGCTTGTAAACGCCTTACAATAACCTTATATAGTGGATGAAACGACTTCTTATATCACTTATCGCTATAGCTCTATGTTGTACCACCCTATCGGCACAACAAACAAGGCGTAAGATGTTAAAGAAGTTTGACCGCGTACTCGAACTAATCGAGGACAATTATGTGGAGGATAAGCCTCTTGAGCCAATGGTTGAAGAGGCTATCCGCGCCACACTACGAAGTCTTGATCCCCACTCACAGTACCTAACAAAGGAGGAGATGGAGACTGCAAACCGTCGGCTCAGGGGCAAGTTTGCCGGTATTGGCATTCAGTATATCATCCACAACGACACCCTTGTTGTTAGCTCAGTAATAGAGGGCTCGCCAGCACAAGAGGCAGGCATCACCTATCTTGACCGTATCCTTGCCGTTGACAATAACCCCATTATTGGTTGCCAGACAGACTCCATATCATCGCTTATGCATGGTGATGCGGGGAGCAAAATCTCTCTGACCCTACTACCATCTGGAAACGACACCCCCACAACAATCAACCTTAAGCGCGCGAATATCCGCACCAGTGCTGTTGTGGCTCTGCCCATCGACAGCGTGGGCTATATCGCCATATCAACATTCACTAAGTCCGCAGCATCGGAGTTTTACAAAGCCTACGCCGAGTTGGGCGATGTGAAGAGTCTTGTAGTGGACCTACGCGATAATGGCGGAGGATATCTTTCTGCCGCTATAGATCTCAGCTCGCTCTTTCTATCGAAGCGCGATGTTATCCTAATCACCGAGAACTCCAAGCGCCATAAGGTCTATGACACTCGTAGCGAGGGAGTACTGAAGGATATGCCGTTGGTAGTTGTAATCAACGAGAGCACAGCCTCGGCAAGCGAGATATTTGCAGGTGCTATACAGGACCACGACAGAGGTATTATTATTGGTCGCACAAGTTTTGGCAAGGGTCTAATTCAGAAAAACATAGAGTTTAACGACGGCTCGGGCATACGCATCACCACGGAGCGATATATGACACCATCGGGTCGTCCTATCCAGCGTCCATACACTGCGGGCAAGAACGTTGCCTACCTTCGTGACTCATCACGCTATATGCACCCCGACTCTATCCACCGCGACACGGCACACATATACCGAACCCTAAAGCTTGGTCGTGAAGTCTATGGCAGTGGAGGCATTACGCCAGATATCTACATCGGCGCAGATAGTACAAAACTCTCAAAGTGTGTGAAGGAGAGTCTTCGCAACTCTATTTTGGAGCACTGCGCTGTGGAGTTTTTTAGAGTAGAGAGTATGGAGCGTATCCGCGAGGAGCACCCTACAATATATAGCTTTAACGAGGATTACACCCTAAGTTCAGAGCTATGGGATATACTCTACGGCATAGGTGGTTATGGCGCTGAGGATATCACCGAGACCGACCGTCACTACCTTGAGACAATGTTATACGCGACCCTTGCCGAAAAGATATACGGCATCGAGGCTCGCTATTATATATATATAAGTAGGTTTGATCCTATTGCCCAGCAAGCTATAACCATAGCAGAGGAGAGTATCATAGATGGGTTATCTAACGAAAAATAGATAAAAATATAGGCGAAATCACACAAAACTATTGGAAGATTAGGAAATTTTCACTATCTTCGTAGAAAGAAACTAAAGTAACCTATAAACCCTGATAAACTACTACCATTATGGCTTCAGACTTTGTACCTCGCCACGAGAGCGAAGATAATGGCGAAAAGATTTGCTCGAAGGTTGTACGCGCTGGCAAGCGTACCTACTTTATAGATGTTAAGGCAACACGTGCCGACGACTACTTTCTAACCATCACCGAGTCGCGCAAGAGAGTTAATGCTGACGGTTCAGCATCCTACTCGCGCCACCAGATTTACCTCTACAAGGAGGACTTCGCAAAGGTGGTGGATGGCATCACCGAGATGGTAGACTTCGTCAAGGAGCACAAGCCTGAGTATTTTGAGAAACAAAATCACGAGGAGTAAGGAGCCATATAATGGCTACTAAGATAGAGGTGTGTCCAAGTGATTTGGGCACACCTAATTATTTATATATGACTAAGAGCGTATTATTAGGATTTAGTGGAGGTATAGACAGCACAATGTCGGCGCGGTTGCTTAAGGAGGAGGGCTACCGCGTTGTAGCACTTACTATCAACACCACGGGCGATATAGCAATACTCGAGAGAGCAAAGCGTGTGGCGAAAGAGTTGGGCGTGGAGTGGCACTCGTATGATGCGAAGGAGCTTTTCGAGCGCGAGATTATAGAGTATTTCTGCTCGGAGTATGCCGAGGGTCGCACACCAGCACCCTGTACTCGCTGCAATACCCATATTAAGTGGCGAATACTCCTTAACGAGGCTAACCGTCTCGGCATCTACCATATAGCAACGGGGCACTACTTCCGTATCGAGGAGCACAACGGACACCACTACGTTGCGAAGGGCGAGGACACAGCCAAAGATCAGAGCTACTATCTGTGGGGGCTATCGGAGGAGGTGCTATCGCGTGCCCTTACACCAATGGGCTCGAAGATTAAGAGCGAGGTGAAGGCGACCTTTAGCGATAAGCGCGAGAGCATGGGTGTCTGTTTCCTAAATGGCAAGCCTTATGCCGAGTTCCTAAAGAGTCGCGGTATGAAGTCCACCGAGGGCGATATCCTAAATAGCAAGGGTGAAGTATGCTCACGCCATAACGGTATTATCCACTACACCATAGGTCAGCGCCGTGGTGAGGGCATCCCCGAGGGTATGCGCGTAGTGGAGATTAGGGGCAACACCAACACTATCATCGTTGGCGAGAAGCAAGAGCTATATAAAGTAAAGCTATATATAACAAACTGCAATATAGTGGATGAAGAGGAGTTGCTAACTGCCACAGATATCACCATTAAGATTCGTGGCATAGGCATTAACCCCACTCTTCCCGTTAGGGTAGAGCGCCACGGTGAGGGCTACGTTATCACCACACCCGACAAAGCCTTCTCTCCAGCCAAGGGTCAGCCCTTGGTGTTATACCGAAATAATTTGGTTATTGGCGGTGGAATAGTTGAAAGTTTCGAGTAAATATATTACTTTTGTCCTCGTTATAAACTATACATCGACGATAATGATTAAGAGACTATACAACTGGGTGCTCTCTTGGAGCGATAGCCGTTGGGGCTGGCTTGCACTATTCCTTATGGCACTATGCGAGGCAAGTTGGTTTCCGTTGCCACCCGATATCTTGCTTATAGCCCTATGCTTGGGTGCTACGAAGAGATCTTTCCGTTTTGCCAGCATCACCCTCGTTGGCTCTGTCATCGGCGCGGCACTTGCCTACGGCGTGGGTCACTATCTATGGACCACCTCTGCAGGTGAGCCCACAACCCTTGCTAACTTCTTTTATGATAATATCTTTGATAGGGCAAGCTTCGACAACGTGGGCGGTATGTACGAGAAGTATAACTTCTGGATTGTATTTACCGCAGGCTTCACGCCACTACCATTTAAACTCTTCACGATTGCGGGCGGTATGTTCGGTATCAACCTCCCGATGTTTATCATCGCATCTACCGTATCGCGAGGCTTGCGTTTCTTCCTAATCGGCTGGCTTATATGGAAATATGGACAGCCAATTAAAGCGTTTATTGACAAGTACTTTAACCTATTGGCTACGCTATTTACCGTCGTTCTTATTGGCTTCACCGCCTTGGCGCTATGGCTCTTTGGCGATAGTGACAGTACAACAACCGAGCCTGAGAAGCCTACAACAGAGATTATAATCGAGCAACCTGAACCATGCGACACTACGGACTTATAGGTAAGAGCCTTTCACACTCCTTCTCGGCAAACTTCTTCCGCGTGAAGTTCGAGAACGAGAGAATAGATGCAGACTACACCCTTATCGAGGTGGAGGATATCGCTACAATACGCAATGTGGTGGCAGAGCACGAGCTCTCGGGCTTCAATGTCACCATACCATATAAGGAGAGTATCATACCCTACTTAGACGAGCTTAGCCCCGAGGCTAAGGCCGTAGGAGCTGTAAACTGTGTGGTGGTACGCGGCGGTAGGCTTATTGGTCACAACACCGATATCATTGGTATCGAGGCATCGTTGGAGTGGATGGATATAGATCTAAATACACGCGCCCTGATTCTTGGAACTGGAGGTGCATCCAAAGCTGTGCAGTATGTGCTTAAGAAGTATAACATCACCTTTAGCACCGTGTCACGTAATCAGGAGCGCGGTGACTACACATACAAAATGCTTGATGCGGATATTATGGCACGCCATAGCCTGATTATTAACACTACCCCTGTAGGTATGTCGCCAAATAGGGATGATGCTCCTGCACTCCCATACACTGCCATAGGCGCAGAACATAAGATATTTGACCTTATCTATAACCCCGCGACAACCCTACTCCTAAGTCGAGCTAAGGAGCAGGGCGCAAACACTATGAACGGTATTCTAATGCTTCAGACGCAGGCTATCGCCTCGTGGCATATCTGGCAGAGAGCATACGAGGAGTTCAAGGAGGGAGCTATCTGCTAACACTCCATCAACGATTAGACAATACGGCCTCGGCCTCGGCAAGGTCCTCCTCGCGCACCATTAATCGCGTTGGGAAGGCTATAGGTGTGTATATAGATGCCATATACTCACCCTCCAAAGTGCAGAAAATACCCGCACTATCCAATATCGACTTGGCAATCTCCGCCTGCATTACATTGTCATAACTCTGTATCACCACAAGCTTTGCTTCGGTATTATCCATAATCATCTCCATACGCTAAATTATTAAGTACAGAGTAAAGGTAGTAATAATTTTTCAATTCTGCAACAATCTACCACATTTTTGGTTGATTGGTCGGAAATTAGTATTCAATAGAGAGGTTGTATAAGAGGTTTATCTGTACGAACGAACAAAAACATAGGGTTTTGCTCGTTCGTACACTTTAGCTTCCGATCTCACGTCCCACTTTTTGGCTTTTGATACTTTTAGTTTTCACTTTTTTTGTATATTTGTAGTTCAAAACCGATAAAACCGATACGATATATGTACCCTTTTGTTCACCTTCACGTTCATAGTCAGTACTCACTGCTTGACGGTCAGGCAAGTATCCCAAAACTTGTCGACAAGGCTATCGCCGACGGTATGCCTGGCATCGCCCTTACCGACCACGGAAATATGTTTGGCGTTAAGGAATTCTTCAACTATGTTTCGAAGTGTAACAAGGGTCGCAAAGAGAAGGTAAAGACAGCACAGGAGCTTATCAAGCGTCTCGAAGAGGGCACTGCCACAGCTGAGGAGATGGGTGATGACCCAGCCGAGGCATTGGCTAAGGCGCGTGTGGCGTTCGATGCTCTTCCTAAAACCGAGTTCAAGGGTATCATCGGTTGCGAGGTATATGTGGCTCGACGCAGAATGTTCAACCGCGAGAAGGCTATGGGCGACTATAGTGGTTACCACCTAATTCTGCTCGCAAAGAATATGAAGGGATACAAGAATCTTATCAAGATTGTATCCAAAGCCTACACCGAGGGCTCGTATGGTCGTCCTCGAACAGACCGTGTGGAGTTGGAGAAGTATCACGAAGGCTTGATTTGTTGCTCGGCGTGTCTTGGTGGTGAGATGCCACGCCTTATCCGCGATGGTAAAATCGAAGAGGCTAAGGAGGCTGCACTATGGTATAAGAATCTCTTTGGCGACGACTACTACTTTGAGCTACAGCTGCATAGAGCCACCGTGGAGAATGCAAACCACGAGACTGGCGAGATACAAGCACAGATCAACGAGAAGCTTATAGAACTCTCGCGCGAGCTGGGTATTAAGCTCGTCTGCACCAACGATGTCCACTTTGTGGAGGAGGAGCAGGCGGAAGCTCACGACCGACTTATCTGCTTAGGTACGGGCAAGGATCTTGACGACCTAAGCGTATGCTCTACACCAAGCAGGAGTGGATGAAGACCACCAAGGAGATGAACGATATATTCGACTACATCCCCGAGGCTTTGACCAACACCGTAGAGGTGTGCAACAAGATTGAGAGCTACTCTATCGACCACGCCCCTATTATGCCAACCTTCGCAATCCCCGAGGAGTTTGGTACAGAGGAGGGCTATCGTGCAAAATACACAGAGAAGGACCTATTCGACGAGTTCACGCAGGACGAGAATGGCAATGTTGTACTATCAGAGGAGAAGGCTTTAGATAAAATCTCAAAATTAGGTGGTTACGATAAGTTATATCGAATAAAACTTGAGGCAGACTACCTCGCCAAGCTCGCCTTCGACGGTGCTCATAAGCGCTATGGTGAAGTGTTGGACGAGGAGACCGAGACCCGTATCAAGTTTGAGCTTCACATTATGAAGACGATGGGTTTTCCTGGCTACTTCCTTATCGTACAAGACTTTATCCGTGCTGCGCGCGAAGAGTTGGACGTATCTGTAGGTCCTGGTCGTGGCTCGGCTGCGGGATCTGCTGTGGCCTACTGCTTGGGTATCACACAGATAGACCCAATTAAGTACGATCTTCTGTTCGAGCGATTCCTTAACCCTGACCGTATCTCGTTGCCCGATATCGATATCGACTTCGATGATGACGGCCGTGGTCGCGTACTCAACTGGGTAACGCAGAAATATGGCAAGGAGAAGGTGGCACATATCATCACCTACGGCACTATGGCAACCAAGATGGCATTGAAGGATGTTGCCCGCGTGCAGAAGCTTCCTCTCACCCTTGCTAACCAGCTATGCAAGTGGATTCCAGAGCGTATTCCCGACCCTAACGATAAGGAGAAGCTACTCAAAGTTAACCTTCGCAATGCCATAAACGCCGTGCCTGAGCTTAAGGAGGCTGAGGAGTCGAATGACCCCGTTATGCGCGATACTATCAAGTATGCTAAGATGCTCGAGGGTAATGTTCGCGGCACGGGTGTTCACGCCTGCGGTACTATCATCTGCCGTGACGATATCACCGACTGGGTACCCGTGAGCACGGCAGTGGACAAGGAGACTGGTGAGTCGATGCTTGTAACGCAATACGAGGGCTCGGTGATTGAGGATACAGGTCTTATTAAGATGGACTTCCTCGGTCTTAAGACCCTATCTATCATAAAGGATGCTGTGGAGGTTATCGAGCAGACTCACGGTGTGAAGATTGATATCGACAACATCCCTATTGACGACAAGAAGACCTACGAACTCTACTGCGCGGGTCGTACCATTGGTACGTTCCAGTTCGAGTCGCCAGGTATGCAGAAGTATCTTCGCGAGTTACAGCCTTCGACCTTCGAGGATTTGATTGCGATGAATGCCCTCTATCGTCCAGGTCCTATGGATTACATCCCCGACTTCATCGATAGAAAGCACGGTAGAAAGCCTATCGAGTACGACATTCCTATCATGGAGCGCTACTTGAAGGACACATACGGTATCACCGTATATCAGGAGCAGGTGATGCTTCTATCGCGTCTGTTGGGTAACTTCACCCGAGGCGAGTCCGACTCGTTGCGCAAGGCGATGGGTAAGAAGATTAAGTCGAAGTTGGACGAGCTAAAGCCGAAGTTCATTGCAGGCGGTAAGTCGAACGGTCACGACGAGAAGGTCTTGGAGAAGATTTGGGCAGACTGGGAGAAGTTCGCATCCTACGCCTTCAACAAGTCGCACGCCACTTGCTACTCGTGGGTTGCATACCAGACCGCATATATCAAAGCCCACTATCCTTCGGAGTATATGGCTACCGTTCTTAGCCGCAACCTTAGCGATATCAAGGAGGTAACGGCATATATGAACGAGTGCAAGAATATCGGCATCTCGGTGCTTGGTCCAGATGTTAACGAGTCAATGATTAAGTTCTCGACCAACAAGAATGGCGACGTACGCTTCGGTCTTGCCGCTATCAAGGGTGTTGGTGGAGCTGCTTCAGAGGCTATCGTTAAGGAGCGCAAGGAGAATGGTCCATATAAGTCTATCTACGATTTTATGGAGCGTGTTAACTTCTCGGTGGTCAACCGCAAGAGCCTCGAGAATATCGCCTACGCTGGTGGCTTCGACTCGCTTATCGACTTCAACCGCTCGCGCTTCTTTGCAGAGGATGCCTCGGGTGCGATGTTCCTCGATACGCTTGTTCGCTATGGTCAGCGCGTACAACAAGATAAGAACAACGCTCAGCAGAGCCTCTTCGGTATGTTCTCCGAGAGTGGCTCGGATATTCCACAGCCAAAGGTCCCTACTGCCGACGACTGGACAAATATCGCAATTCTAAATAAGGAGAAGGAGGTTATCGGTCTCTACCTCTCAGCACACCCTCTCAACCGCTTCGATTTCATCCTTCACAAGATGTGTCAGGTAGAGCTTGGCGAGTTGGACAACCTCACTCTCTTAAACGGCAAGGAGCTCTCGGTTGCTGGTGTAATCACCTCTGTTACACCACTTACCACGCAGGATGGTCGCCGTTATGCGCGCTTCATATTGGAGGACTACAACACCAGCCACGAGTTCACACTTTGGAGCAAAGATTACGAGCGCTTCGGTATGCTTATTGAGGTAAACACCTTCCTATTTATACGCGGAAAGGTGCAGCCACGCTTCGGCAAAGAGGGCAATGCTTTGGAGTTTAAGATACTTTCTATGCAACATCTTGCTGAAGTTTCAGAAAATATTACTACCTTGCGCATCGAACTCGACATTCACGAGGTCTGCTCGACACTTACCGATATGCTCCTTAAGGTCATCAAGGAGAATCCAGGCAAGACAACACTGCAGTTTACCATCGTGGATAGAAGCAACGATGTGAAGATAAAGCTCAACTCCAAAAAGTACCGAGTGGCAACCACCACCGAGCTTATGAACTTTATCGAGACTAACGAACTAAACTACTTTATAAATATTTAACAATTAAAACGTTAATTGCTATGGCACTAAAACTAAACAATGCAAATTTTGACGAGGTAATGGGCAAGGGTTTGCCTGTAGTTATCGACTTCTGGGCAACATGGTGTGGTCCTTGCCGTATGGTAAGCCCTATCATCGACGAGCTTTCTGAGGAGTACGACGGTAAGGTTGTAATCTGCAAGTGCGATGTAGGTGACGACGGTGACGAGATCGCAGCACAGTATCGTGTTCGTAACGTTCCTACCATCCTCTTCTTCAAGGATGGTCAGCAGGTTGACAAGCACGTAGGTACTGCAGACAAGGAGCAGCTTAAGGCTAAGATCGACGCTCTTCTATAGTCGTAGTCTACCAGTAGATAGCGAGGTGTTCACCATTTGGATTGAACACCTCCTTTTGTTTATCCATTTTTCCACTAAAATAATAACACTTACCCTCCAATACGGATGCTATCTATAGAAATTTTTACTATCTTTGCAAAGATATACATATATACATAGCTACGATATGAGATTTACACAGATATTTTTTGCTTTTATCCTCCCACTACTTCTACTCTGCTCTTGTGGAGGCAATGATGACCCAACAACACCCAAGAAGAATTTTAGGGTTGACAACCTTGTGCGCTACACTTACCACGAGCAGAACATTAAGATAGAGTTCTCAACGGAGGGGGGCGATGTTACGGCATCGGTTACCAACAATGCTGATTGGATTGAGAATGCCACTGTTACATCGGGTGCTACGAAGTGTATCATCGCCCATATCTCGGAGAATATAGGCAGTGAGCGCGTTGCTACAATTACACTCTCGGCACCAGGATATGCCAACGCCAAGATTAAGATCAAGCAGAATGGCACACCCGCAGCTCCTGCCAACCACACACTGATGTTCTACTTCTTCGGCACGAGCCTAAATCGCTACTTTACCACCAATATCGCCGACGCCAAGCTTGCTATTGAGAGTGGCGCACTTGGCAATAACAACCGTGTAGTCTACTTCCGACAGAGCGAGAGAAACTTCGGCTACTTTGCCGAGCTCTGCTACGACAAGCAGAGCGGCAAATGCTTCGAGAGCATCATCGAGTCGAATATTCCTATCGACGTATCGGTCATCACACCTGAGTTCATAAGCAGCACCATCAACCGTCTCGCCTCTATAGCCCCAGCCGAGCGCTATGGCTTAGTTATGGCGGGTCACGGCACCGCCTGGATCGAGCGTGGCTCTGCGGGCATATCGAAGGCTGGTATCACCACACCTCTCTTTGCACCTGCGGTAGGCGCTGAGATCACACGTCACTTTGGCGAGAACAACGTTCAGGTAAACCCTTCGGAGATTGCCGAGGGCATATTGGGCAGCGATGTAGCTATCGACTACCTCCTTTTCGATGCCTGCTTTATGTCGAATATCGAGACTATCTACGAGCTTCGCAACGTGGCGAACTACATCATCGCTTCGCCTTGCGAGATTATGGGTCGTGGCTTCCCTTACGAACGCACACTACCCTACCTCTTCAAGAATAATGGCACAGCTACCGACTACGTTGGTGCCGCCGAGAGCTACTACAAATACTACCGCGATGAGTACTCCAGCTCATCACGCTGTGGCTCTATTGCTGTTTACGATCTTAGCGAGGTCGAGGCACTAAGAGATGCTACTAAAGAGATTGTTAAGAGCGCCCGTGAGGAGTACAATACAGAGTCGCTACAGACCTACGAGGGTCAGCCACGCCACTACTTCTACGACTTCGGAGAGTGGGCAAATGTTGTGGCGACAGACAACTCCGCATTGAGCGCCTTCAACGCGCAGTTAAACAAGACCGTAATCGCTAAGTTTACGCTCGACTCCTTCTATACCGCTTTCGGCTCTTACGGCACACGACCAATCAACTTGGATGTCTACTCGGGAGTCACCACATCAGCCCCAAGCGAGACACTGAATATGCTATGGAAGGAGACTGCGTGGTATAATAGCGTTTGGCAGTTGTAAATTTAAGATATATTCTATATCTTTGCGAGCTAATTCACTACAGAGAGAAATTAAAAGATAATATACTATGTTTGAAAATCTAACCGAGAAACTTGAACGATCGTTTCAAATTCTAAGGGGTGAGGGTAAAATCACCGATATCAATGTTGCAGAGACTCTAAAGGAGATTCGCCGTGCACTTATAGATGCCGATGTTAGCTACAAAGTAGCCAAGAAGTTCATCGACGACGTTAAGGAGAAGGCTATGGGTCAGGATGTACTCCGATCTGTAAAGCCTGGTCAGATGCTTACCAAGATTGTGCGTGACGAGTTGGCAATCCTTATGGGTGGCACTGCTACCGATGTATGCTTGGAGGGCAACCCTGCCGTAATCCTTATCGCTGGTCTTCAGGGTTCGGGTAAGACAACCTTCTCTGGCAAGCTCGCAGCGTTACTCAAGGAGAAGCGTGGTCGCAAGGTTTTGTTGGTTGCGTGTGATGTTTACCGTCCTGCAGCTATCGACCAGCTCAAGATTCTTGGTCAGACCGTTGGCGTAGAGGTATATACAGAGCTTGGCAACAACAACCCAGTGGAGATTGCTAAGAACGCTATCAACTATGCTCGCTCGAAGTCATACAACACCGTTATCGTGGATACCGCAGGTCGTCTTGCTATCGACGAGGCGATGATGGTGGAGATTACCGAGATTAAGGCTGCTGTTAAGCCATCTGAGACACTCTTCGTTGTCGACTCAATGACTGGTCAGGATGCTGTTAACACTGCTAAGGAGTTTAACGACCGTCTCGACTTCGACGGCGTTGTTCTCACCAAGCTCGATGGTGACACCCGTGGTGGTGCAGCTATCTCTATCCGCTCGGTTGTCGATAAGCCTTTGAAGTTCATCTCTTCAGGTGAGAAGATGGATGCCCTTCAGGTGTTCCACCCAGAGCGTATGGCAGACCGTATCCTTGGTATGGGTGACGTAGTATCGTTGGTTGAGCGCGCACAGGAGCAGTTCGACGAGGAGCAGGCTCGTAAGCTTAAGAAGAAGCTCATCAAAGACCAGTTCAACTTCAACGACTTCCGCGATCAGATTGCACAGATCAAGAAAATGGGTAACCTTAAGGATTTGGCTTCGATGATTCCAGGTATGGGTAAGGCTCTCAAGGATGTCGATATTCCAGATGATGCCTTCAAGCAGACAGAGGCTATCATCGACTCTATGACCCCTGCAGAGAGAGAGAATCCAGAGATTATCAACAACTCTCGCAAGGAGCGTATCGCTCGTGGCTCTGGTACATCTGTTGCCGAAGTGAACAAGCTCCTCAAGCAGTTCGACCAGACTCGCAAGATGATGAAGAGCGTTGCTGGTGGTGCTCTGCAGAAACAGATGAAGCACATGCAGCGTGGCGGTCGCCGTCGCTAATCGACTATACCAAAGCGTGTTCTTGTAAAGCTGAGAGCACGCTTTAGGAAGGTTCTATAAATTAGAGCAAGGCGATTTTGAGGGTCATTTCGGATAGATTCTTTATCTATTATGAGGGCGCAATGCAGGCATCGCAACTGAATAAAGATAAAGAAGATACCGAAAGAGACTCAAAAAACGCCCGAAATGTAAATTCCCCCAATAGCAATGAAAACTAAACTTAATTTACTAATTTATAGAACAACTCTTTACTTATATAATAATATACACACGCGCTACGGTGCAAAAAAATATCGCAATATTTCCACAAAATAGTTGCAGTATAAAGTTTTTTTTTGTAGCTTTGTCAAGCGTTATGTTACTTTTATGAAAAAATTACTGCTCAGCATATTTGCATTATTCGTGATTATACCGTCACTAAATGAGGCATCGGCACAGATCGATGAGGATTTTCGTTTCGGTATTCATGGTGGTGTATATATTGGAGCAAACGCTCTAACTGGCGGTGCGCATGGTATATACGGTCTTGACGACTGGCTCAATATGGAGGTCGGAGCAAACTATATCCTAAAGACTAATAGTTTCCTCGATGTCTACTGTGACTTTCAGGTCTTGCTTGAGATCACCTCGTTCTGGCACATATACCCAATCGTCGGTGTTAGTATCCACGATATCGACACACCACCACGCCCATTTGAGGAGATGCATCCACTAATTGCCAAGACTGGCGTGGCGATGCTCGACGGCTGGACACCAGGTATGAATATGGGTATGGGATTCTACTTCGACCTAAGCTACCGCTGGAGAGTATCAGGTCAGTTCAAGATGATGCAACGTTTCCCTCAGGGCGTTCACAAAAACCAGTTCATCCTACTTGGAGGCATCGACTACAACTTCTAATAGTTAGCTACGGAACGAGAGATAGAAACACAAAATATAGAGTGCTGTTCATTTGTTTGAGCAGCACTTTTTCTATATAGAGGCGTTTGCCCGACCACTCGTCGTAGTGCATAATCTTACCCGTGCGCACACGCCCCTCGATGTCGCGCTGCCAGAAGATTACAGCATCCTTAATGCCTCCCGTGCGGTAGAGGCTCTGTATCTGTCTGCGATGCTCTGTGCCGTAGAGATGCTCTATCCATCGCATATGTGCCGAGCCGGCACCCTCCGTAGCCCGAACAATGCCATCGGGCAACACCGACACCTTAGACTTGGGCGGTGCGGGGCGAGAAGAGTATCTGTTCGCGTTCGTTCGTTCGTTTTCCCTATGAATTCGAACGAACGAACACTCATCTCTATTCTCTCTCTTGTGTGGATTATCAGTGAAGTATTGTCTTGGGGTATAGTGGTAACCACACTTATCAAGACGGTTACACTTACCTACATTATCACTGATATACTGATTATTATTATCAGTATCTATATATCTGGTAAAAGTGTGTTTCCTACCACACTGAGGACAAGTATATCTCGTACTGAGTCCTCTATATCTCTCAAGTATAAATCTGTATGACATTGATATAGATATTATTATATGGAGACTGGGGAGACTGGGTAAACTGAGTAAACTGGGGCTTTTCCCAGATTACCCATACTACCCATAATCCCCAGGAAAAAAAAGGCAAAGCCTTTTAACCATTACTAATTACTAATTCCTCACTACTAATTCTCTCTGATACTCTCTTTGTTCTGTTCGTTCGTTCGAATTCATAGGGAAAACGAACGAACGAACGAACGCGAACATCACTAATTTACTTTAGCGAGGTGCTTGTGTACCGTACTTACTGAGCAATCCATCATCTCAGCAATCTCACGGAAACTCTTGCCCTCCTCTCTTAGGGCGTGCATTAACGCTATGCGCT
>JAZQYM010000036.1:0-6071 GCA_045633525.1 Alistipes sp.
CAGTAACTAAACTATCTAACTAATTACTTTATATCTTAAAATTTATCAATTATGAAACGATTACTTATGTTGGTTGTTGCGCTATGTGTTTCAACGATGGCAATGGCGCAGAAGGGTGATGCCTATTTCTCTCTATCGGGTGTTGCAAAGTCGGGTGGTGCGAATTTAATGAACTTTGATGATGAGTTTGCATTTAGTGATGTTGAGCTTGTATATGGCTACCACTTTAACGATAAGTGGTCATTGCACGTTCCATTCACTGGAAGTCAGGCGATGAATACCAAGTTCCATACTTACAGCGATATATGCTATTTGGGTCTCGGTGGTGAGTATAAGTTCTACAAGAGCAATGTGTCGGAGTACTCTGTAGTTGCTAACATCCAGACTACCGTAGGTAAGAGCGATTGGAAGGGTGTTATGGCATACGATCTCTCTGTTAAGGATGAGTTTGATAATGTGCAGATAGCTGTGGGTGTAAGATATTTTGATGCACAAAAGTCTTTTATACCTAATAGACTCTGCCTATATGCATCGTTTGGCTTCACTCTCGATTTAAAATAGAGATTGATAAATACTCTCACTATTTGGGGTTGTCCACATCTTGTTGGGCAACCTCTTTTCTATTGTTTTGCGCCCTTTTATTCCCGTAGCTGTGAAGGTAAATCGTATATGCACGAGTAGATATTTATGAAAATGATTGGTCGTTTGGAAAAAAAGTCGTATCTTCGTGCGCATTTTAATGTATATACGAATCTATTGATTGGTTCACAGAACTTTAGATACACAAAATAAACTATTAAATTTTCTAACAAACAGTTTTTATGTCGAAAAACATTAAATTATGTAAAGGTCTCGACATCAAGCTTGTAGGCAAGGCTGAGGCAAAGGTGGAGAATGCTCCATTGGCTAAGTCGTATGCTGTTAGTCCGCTTGATTATGAGAACGTTACACCTAAGCTGTTGGTTAAGGTTGGCGACAAGGTCGAGGCAGGAACTGCGTTGTTCTTCGATAAGAACAACCCACGTATTCTCTTTACCTCACCTGTAAGCGGTGTTGTTTCTGCAATCAACCGCGGTGAGAAGCGCAAGCTTCTAAATGTTGCTATAGAGCCAGATCAGACACAGGTGTCTAAGGAGCTTAAGGTAGTTGATGCTGCTAAGGCTAATCGTTCTGAGGTTGTCGAGATGCTTCTTGAGTCGGGTCTATGGACTCGTATCGTAGAGCGTCCTTATGGCGTAATCGCTAACCCAGATGCTACACCTAAGGCAATCTTTGTTTCAGCGTTCGACTCTGCACCTCTTGCTCCAGATTACAACTTCGTGTTGGCATCTGACAAGGCTGCTATCGAGGCTGGTTTGGCAGTGTTGGCTCGCCTTACTGACGGCAAGGTGCACCTCTCTGCTCGCAAGGGTGCTGAGGGTTATATGTCAGAGGTCAAGGGCGTTGAGTACCACACATTCTCTGGTAAGCACCCAGTGGGTAATGTAGGTGTTCAGATTCACCACATCGACCGTATCGCTAAGGGTGATATCGTGTGGACAGTAAACATCCAGGACGTAGCGCTTATCGGTCGCTTCGTTAAGAGCGGTAAGCTCGATATGACTAAGGTTATCGCAGTTGCAGGTAGCGAGGCCCAGAAGCCATGCTACAAGCGTATCATCTCTGGTGCTGCGGTTGAGTCTATCATCGGCAAGGTGGGTGAGAATGTTCGTGTTATCTCTGGTGATGTTCTTACCGGTACTACAACTGCTGTAGACGGTTATATCTCGGCTAATGCAAATATGTTGAGCCTTATCCCTGAGGGTAATGTTTACGAGTTGCTTGGTTGGGCTATGCCACGTTTCCACCGCTTCTCAGTATCTCGCGCATACTTCTCTTGGCTATGCCCTAAGAAGGAGTACAAGCTCGATACTAACCTTAACGGTGGCGAGCGTCCATTCGTAGTTACTGGTCTCTACGAGAAGTACTTGCCAATGGATATATATGTTTCATACTTGTTGAAGGCATGCCTTGTTAAGGACCTTGACAAGATGGAGAACCTCGGTATTTACGAGTTGTTGCCAGAGGATTTGGCGCTCTGCGAGTTTGTTGATCCTTCAAAGATTGAGATGCAGCAGATTTTGCGTGATGGTATTAACCTAATGATTAAGGAGAGCTAAGCTATGGGATTGCGTAAATTTGTAGATAAGATTAAGCCTACCTTCTCTGAGGGTGGCAAGCTCGGTTTCTTGCACTCAACATTCGAGGGCTTCGAGACATTCCTTTTTGTTCCTAACACAACAACCTCTAAGGGTGCTCACATCCGCGACTGTAACGATATCAAGCGCGTTATGATCGTTGTGGTGATGGCTCTTATCCCTGCGATGTTGTTCGGTATGTATAACATCGGTTACCAGTCTCAGATTTTGGGTAGCACTGAGTTGGTTGGTGCTGGTGTAATGGGTCTCTTCTGGTACGGTTTCCTTAAGATGTTGCCAATGATCATCGTATCATACGTTACTGGTCTTGCAATTGAGTTTGCATTTGCTCAGAAGCGTAAGCACGAGATCAACGAGGGTTTCCTTGTAACAGGTTTGCTTATCCCTATGGTTATGCCAGTATCGGTGCCATTGTGGATCGTAGCACTCTCAACAGCATTCGCTGTAATCATCGGTAAGGAGGTATTTGGTGGTACAGGTATGAACGTCTTTAACCCAGCGTTGTTGGCGCGTGCCTTTGCATTCTTCGCTTACACTCCACAGATGTCTGGTGAGAAGGTATGGTATGCTGACGGCTTGACTGGTGCTACTGCTCTTGAGACTCTTGGTAAGAATAACGAGGCTGCTCTTGAGGCTGTTGCTCAGGGTGCTCAGAATGTTACAGTTGAGCTTCCATACTCAATTTCTGATGCATTCTTTGGCTTTATCCCAGGTTCTATGGGTGAGACCTCTACAGCGGCTATCTTGATTGGTGCAGCTATCTTGCTCTTCACTGGTGTTGCCTCATGGCGTATCATGGTATCAGTATTTGCAGGTGGTTTGGCATTCGCTTACTTGTTCGACGCTGTAGGTCTGACTATGTACCCAGCATACTACCACTTGTTGATTGGTGGTTTCGCGTTCGGTGCTGTATTTATGGCTACTGATCCTGTAACCTCTGCTCAGACAAACACTGGTAAGTGGATTTACGGTTTCATGGTAGGTGCTTTGGCAATCCTTATCCGTGTTATCAACCCAGCATATCCAGAGGGTATGATGCTTTCAATCCTCTTTATGAATGCGTTGGCTCCACTTATCGACTACTTTGTTGTTGAGCGCAACATTGCTCGTCGTAAGAAGCTAATTAAGAATGTAAAATAAGCGAGAAACTATGGCAATTAATAAAAATTCAAACGCATATATCATCATCTACACAGTTGTGATGGTGGTAATCGTAGGTGCCTTGCTCGCATTCTTGGCAACCTCGCTTAAGGATAAGCAGGCAGCTAATGTGCTTAACGAGCAGAAGACATCTATTATGAAGGCCTTTGGCGAGGCAGATGCTTCGTTTGACGAGGTTGTTACTATTGGTCGTTTGTCAGCTAACGAGTTCTCTCCAGTTACTGAGGAGGCTGAGGTTGCAGCTGTATTTAAGATGCTTGGCGATCGCAAGGCATTGGGTGAGGCTGAGGACAACTTGCCAATCTTCAAGTTGGAGAAGGATGGTGTTACAAAGTACGTTTTACCTATCGTAGGTAAGGGTCTTTGGGGCGATATCTGGGGTTATGTTGCATTGCAGCAGACTGAGGGTAATGTGATGATTGCTGGTATCGTTATGGACCACGCTGGTGAGACTCCAGGTCTTGGTGCTGAGATTGCTACTGAGGCTGTTCAGAAGGCATTTGAGGGCAAGAAGCTCTACAATGCTGAGGGTGAGTTTGCAGTACGTATGCAGAAGGGTGGCGCTCAGAACGACCACCAGGTAGATGCTATCACTGGTGGTACTAAGACTTGTGACGGTGTTAACGCTATGTTGGCAACATCTATAGGTAAGTACGCTGCTTTCTTGCTTGACGAGGAGCCTGTAGCTGCGGAGAAGTGCTGCGACCAGTGCACTGAGTGCGACAAGAATTGTGAGGAGTGCGACAAGAATTGCGAGGAGTGTGAGAATCGCAAGGAGTGCTGCACTGAGAACTGCGAGGAGACTTGCGAGGAGCACTGTAATGCTTGCTGCAAGGCAGAGGCTAATGTTGAATCAAATAATGTAGAGGAGGAGTAAGCTATGAAACTAAGCAAGAATTTTACTAATCCTTTGGCAGCAAATAACCCAGTTATCGTTCAGATCTTGGGTATCTGCTCTGCGTTGGCAGTAACTGTAAAGTTGGAGCCAGCGTTTGTTATGGGTCTCTCTGTAACATTCGTATGTGCCTTCTCTAACCTTATTATGTCGCTTTTGCGTAATGGCGTGCCATCGCGTATTCGTATCATCGTGCAGTTGGTTGTAATCGCAACATTGGTAATCGTTGTAGACCAGATTCTACGCGCGTTTATGTATGATGTGTCGAAGCAGCTTTCGGTATATGTAGGTCTTATCATTACAAACTGTATCGTGATGGGTCGTGTTGAGGCTTTCGCCTTGGGTAACAAGCCTTGGGATGCATTTGTGGATGGTGTTGCCAATGGTTTGGGCTATGCCTTTATCTTGGTATTGGTAGCCTTCTTCCGCGAGTTGTTCGGTTCTGGTGAGTTGTTCGGTATCGAGATTTTGGGTGACTGGTACACTCCAAACGCCTTGATGCTCTTCCCACCAATGGCGCTTATCATCATCGGCTGTATCATCTGGGTACACCGTACTATTAACAAGGATTTACAGGAAAAATAGGAGGGTAGCGTATGTTAAATTTGTTTATCAATTCGGTATTTATCGAGAACATGGTCTTCGCATACTTCTTCGGTATGTGTTCATACATTGCCGTTTCGAAGAGCGTAAAGACTGCATTGGGCTTGGGTGCTGCTGTTACCTTCGTACAGGTTATGACTGTGCCTTTGAACTACTTACTTAATCAGTATGTGCTTACTCCTAGCCCAATCAATGGTGGCGTTGACTTGAGCTTCTTGTCATTTATCCTCTTCATCGCCGTTATCGCTGCGTTTGTGCAGTTGGTGGAGATGGTTGTTGAGAAGTTCTCACCATCGTTGTACAATAGCCTTGGTATCTTCTTGCCTCTTATCGCTGTAAACTGTGCCATCATGGGTGGTTCGTTGTTTATGCAGCAGATGGTAGGTACTGAGATTAACTCTGTAGGCGACTCTATCGTTTACGGTCTTGGCTCTGGTATTGGTTGGTGGTTGGCTATCGTTATGATGGCAGCTATCCGCGAGAAGATTGAGTACTCACACATCCCCGCAGCAATGAAGGGCCCAGGTATCGCATTTATCATTACTGGTTTGATGGGTATGGCATTTATGATCTTCTCTGGTATTCAGTTGTAACCTTTAAAAAGAGTAAGGAATATGAATTTTACAGTTATTTTATGGGCAATTGTTGCCTTTCTTGCAGTAACACTCTTGTTGGTGGCACTGCTACTCTTTGCAAAGGCAAAGCTTACGTCGTCTGGTGCCGTTAAGATCGACATCAACGATGGCAGCAAGGTTTTGGAGGTTGAGTCAGGCTCTACACTCCTTAACACCCTCTCGGAGCAGGGTATCTTCCTCCCTTCGGCTTGTGGTGGTAAGGGTGCTTGTGGTCAGTGCAAGTGCCAGGTGTTGGCAGGTGGTGGCGAGATTCTTCCTACCGAGCGTGGTTTCTTCAACCGTCGTCAGATCAATGAGGGCTGGCGTCTTGGCTGTCAGGTGAAGGTTAAGGAGGATCTTAAGATTGCTGTTCCTGCATCTGTATTGAGCATCAAGAAGTGGGAGTGCGAGGTTGTGTCTAATAACAACGTGGCTACCTTCATCAAGGAGTTTGTCGTTAAGTTGCCCGAGGGCGAGCACCTCAACTTCCGTTCTGGTGGTTACATCCAGATTGATGTCCCCGCAATCACTGTTGATTATAAGGATATCGACGTTGATCCCGAGTACCGCGAGGATTGGGAGAAGATGGGTGTATTCAAC
>JAZQYM010000037.1:0-24871 GCA_045633525.1 Alistipes sp.
GCTCTTTTTTTACTTTATTTTGTCGTCATTGCGAAGAATTGCAACCACTAACCGCGCTGATACTAATCAAGTTTCTGTGCAATTCTGTGGCAATCTACCTTTGTTTAACACCTTCACTGATACGCAATAGTGCAACCCTCCAAGAAGTATAACAGCGGTAGATTCCCACGTCGGAGTATAGAACTTTAGTGCATCCCACACCGCCTCGGATACTCCTCCTCGGAATGACGAATTGTTTATATGCGTCGCAGACACCACACCTTTCACTTTCCCCTTTATTTTGTCGTCATTGCGAAGAATTGCAACCACTAACCGCGCTGATACTAATCAAGTTTCTGTGCAATTCTGTGGCAATCTACCTTTGTTTAACACCCTCACTGATACGCAATAGTGCAACCCTCCAAGAAGTATAACAGCGGTAGATTCCCACGTCGGAGTATAGAGCCTTAGTGCATCCCACACCGCCTCGGATACTCCTCCTCGGAATGACGAATTGTTTATATGCGTCGCAGACACCATACTTTTCCCTTTTCACCTTTCACTTCTAAAATAAAAATATTCCCAGAGGGCAACCTCTGGGAATATTTGTTTTTAGTCTCGTTTCGCTTAGATAATATCGAACGCGATCTTCATCATATTTGTGAACGATGTCTGACGCTCCTCAGCCGAGCAAGCTGTGTGGTGTACCAACGAGTCAGAGATAGTGCAGATGCACAATGCACTCTTGCCTGCGCGGGCAGCGTTCATATAGAGTGCTGTAGCCTCCATCTCTACTGCCAACACGCCCATCTTCTGCCACTGCTTCCAGCTCTCAGCGTCGTCGCCATAGAATACGTCACTTGCAAGGATGTTGCCTGCCTTGTAGCCGATACCAAGCTCCTCAGCCTTAGCTGCTGCGGCGCGCAAAAGGTCGAAGTCTGCGATAGGGGCAAAGGTGCCTGGAAGGTTGAACTGTGCACCATAGTTCGAGTCGGTGCAAGAGCCCATACCGAACACAACATCGCCGAGCTTAAGCTCTGGGTCGAAAGCACCAGCTGAGCCGCAACGGATAATGCGCTTCACGTCGTAGAAGTTGAACAACTCGTATGAGTAGATACCGATTGAAGGGATACCCATACCGTGACCCTGTACCGATACGCGCTTGCCCTTGTAGGTGCCGGTGTAGCCGAGCATACCGCGTACGTTGTTGTACTGCACAGGATTCTCCAAGAAGTTCTCAGCCATAAACTTAGCGCGCAATGGATCGCCCGCCATAATCACTCTGTCGGCAATCTCGCCATACTGAGCGCCGATATGAGGTGTAGGTGTGTTGTTCTTTGCCATAGTATTGTGTTTTATATGTAGTTCTAAACCTCAAAGATAGAAAAAATATATCTTTAATCAAAATGAGGGTGCAAAAAAGTTGCCACATTGGAAAAAAGATTTGAAAAAGCGATGCCGAATTTTGAAGTTTTAGAGAAAATACGTATCTTCGTATGTTAAAACCGATTAAAACTAAATAAATACTATATGAACTACACCTTTACCCCTGAGGAGCGTAAGGAGATTATCGCTCTTATGAATCGCGAGATTGTGCCTGCAATAGGTTGTACCGAGCCTATCGCCGTGGCGCTTTGTGTGGCTAAGGCTACCGAGACTTTGGGCTGTCGTCCTGAGCGCATCGAGGCGCGCCTAAGTGCCAATGTGCTAAAGAATGCTATGGGTGTTGGTATCCCAGGTACTGGTATGACCGGCTTGCCTATCGCTATGGCGTTGGGTGCTTTGGTTGGTCGCTCGGAGTATGAGTTGGAGGTGTTGAAGGATGCCACAGCCGATGCTGTCGAGGAGGGTAAGAAGATGATTGATGCTAAGTGCATCGATGTAGATCTTAAGTATAATATCACCGAGAAGCTATATATCGAGATCGAGGTATTTGCTGGTGGCGCAAGCGCTATGGCTATTATCTCGGGCGGTCACACTCGCTTTGTGCATATCTCACGCTGTGGCGAGGTGCTCTTCAGTGCCGATGCTGTAACATCTGAGAGTGCAGTAACCGTAGCTGAGAAGGAGCCTGAGTTGACTCTAAAGCGCGTATGGGACTTTGCGATGACAGCGCCACTTGAGGAGATTGGCTTTATCCTCGAGGCTAAGCGCCTCAATATGGCTGCTGCCGAGGCATCGCTCAAGGGTGACTATGGTCACGCTATTGGTAAGTTGTTCCGTATGGAGTCGGAGCGTAATATTATGGGCGATACGCTTCACTGTCAGATTGTGGGTATGACCACCGCAGCGTGTGATGCTCGTATGGCTGGCGCTATGATTCCAGTTATGAGTAACTCGGGTAGCGGTAACCAGGGTCTTACCTCTACCGTTCCAGTTGTGGTATATGGCGAGCAGATTGGTGCATCGGAGGAGCAGATGACACGAGCTTTGATTCTTAGCCACCTAACTGTTATCTATATCAAGCAGAGCCTTGGTCGTCTTTCGGCGTTGTGTGGCTGCGTTGTTGCAGCTACTGGCTCATCTTGTGGTATCACATACCTTATGGGTGGTGGCTACGAGGAGGTTACACGTGCCGTGAAGAATATGATTGCCAACCTTACTGGTATGATTTGCGATGGTGCTAAGCCATCGTGCGCTATGAAGTGCGCTTCGGGTGTCTCTACAGCTGTAGTTTCGGCTCTTATGGCGATGAATAACCGCTGTGTTAAGTCTGTTGAGGGTATCATCGACGACGATGTAGATCGCTCCATCCGTAATCTTACCGATATCGGTCGCGATGCGATGACCCACACCGATGCGATGATACTTCGCATTATGACCAGCAAGTAAGTAATTTCTTGTGATAAGGGGTCATCTTTGACTCTTCAGTCAAACTGGCGAATGGGAAATACACTGAGTATGTCCCATCCGCCAGTTTTCGTGTCAGAGCCAAATCTAACCACTTCTGACAAGAAATTAGGTCGTGCAGCTAATTAATGTTAGATGCGCCCTTCTGACAAGAAATTAAGTCGTGCAACCCTGTATGTTCATCTGTCGCTTGGCACAAGCGAAACTATTACTAATTACTCTCTACTAATTACTAATTATTTTTGCCCCTTCTGACAAGAAATTAAGTCGTGCAACCCTGTATGTTCATCTGTCGCTTGGCACACGCGAAACTATTACTAATTACTCTCTACTAATTACTAATTATTTTTGCCCCTTCTGACAAGAAATTAGGTCGTGCTACCCTGTAAGTTGTTAGTGTTAAAAGTCTGCGACTTTTTATTAGGGAGTTTAGGGATTTTAGTGAGTTTAAGGAATTTAGGGAGGAGTCAACCGACAACACTAATTTCCCTAATTTCCTTAATTTCCTTAATAACCCTTAAAACCCCTCACCCCCTAATTATATTTGGCAATTTAGTTGCTAATTATTATCTTTGTTTATTAAACTAAGAGTTATGATTGCAAATACTCCTACAGATAAGATTGAACCATTGGTGGCAGGGCAGCGTGCCTATTTCCGTAGTGGCAAAACTCTCGATATTGCCTATCGTTTGAAGATGTTGAAGAGGTTGCGCGATGCGATAAAGATGTACGAGGCGGAGCTATTGGAGGCACTATATAAGGACCTGCACAAGTCCTACGAGGAGGCCTTTATGACCGAGATAAGCATCGTGCTTGGCGAGATTGATAACTTTCTTAAGAATCTCCCTCGCTGGGCTGCGCCATCGAAGAAGGCGACCCCATTAAAGCTCTTTCCTTCGCGTAGCGCGGTTATCACTGAGCCTTTGGGTGTTGCGCTTATCATCGCCCCTTGGAATTATCCCGTGCAGCTTTTGCTCAATCCCCTTGTGGGTGCTATCGCTGCGGGTTGTACTGCGGTGTTGAAGCCTTCGCCCTATACGCCAAATGTAGCGCAGGTGTTGGAACGTGTTGTAACGAGTGCCTTTGAGGAGGAGTATGTAGCTGTAGTGCAGGGTGATAGAACTGTAAACGCGGCACTTCTTGCGCAACGCTATGATATAATCTTCTTCACTGGCTCGCCCGACTTAGGTCGTGTGGTTATGCGCTCAGCTGCGGAGCATCTCACACCCGTGGTGTTGGAACTTGGTGGTAAGAGCCCCGTTGTGGTGGATAGGAGTGCAAATATTCGTGTTGCTGCAAAACGTATAGCGTGGGGTAAGACCCTCAATGCTGGTCAGACCTGTATTGCTCCCGACTATCTGCTAATTCATCGCGATGTTAAGGAGCAATTTGTCGAGGAGTATAAGCGCGCCTTGGAGGAACTTCACGGCAAGGATGCTCAAAAAAGTGGACACTATGTTCGTATAGTCTCGGATAGGGCTTTCGAGCGCGTATCTGGATATCTTGCCGATGGCGTTGTTCGCGTGGGAGGTAGGGTAGATGCCTCGGAACGCTATATTGAGCCTACGCTTTTAGATAATGTAGCGGTGGATAGTGCCGTTATGCGCGAGGAGATCTTTGGACCAATACTTCCTATGGTTGCTATAACAAACCTTGATGAGGCTGCTGATTTTATTCTCGATAGGGAGAAGCCTTTAGCTATGTATATCTTTGCAGATAAAGGTGTTGCTGAGCGAACTTTCAAACGTCTATCCTCGGGTGGAGGCTGCGTAAACGATGTTATTATGCATATTGCAAACGAGAATATGCCATTTGGTGGTGTGGGTAACTCGGGTATGGGTCGCTACCACGGCAGGGATTCGTTGTATGCCTTTTCGCACCGCAGGGCTATGATTACAACTACCACGCACCTCGATCTACCATTCCGCTATATGCCATATCGATGGTTTAAAGTGGTTAAGCGACTGCTTAGCAGATAGCACGATTTTGATTTTTGCATAAGATTTACTACTTTTGCAAGTTGTAAAAACCTAAACAATAGATGGGAGCTAAAAAGAGTGATATGCCAGCAGATGGTGTTGAGAAGACCAAGGAGAAGAAGTACGTCGAGACGCCTCTAATGAAGCAGTACTACCAAATTAAGGCGGTGCATCCAGATGCAATACTCCTTTTTCGTGTAGGCGACTTCTATGAGACCTTTGGTGAGGATGCGATCAAAACGAGTGGCATTCTAAACATTACGCTTACACGTCGCGCTAATGGCGCTGCGTCGTACGTTGAGCTCGCGGGCTTCCCATACCACGCCTTGGATAACTATATGCCAAAGCTTGTACGCGCGGGCGAGCGCGTGGCTATATGCGAGCAGCTCGAGGATCCAAAGATGGTCAAGGGCTTGGTTAAGCGTGGTGTTGTGGAGATGGTAACGCCTGGTATTGTTATGGGTGAAAACCTCGTTGCGGGTAAGGAGAATACCTTTCTCGCGTCGGTCTATTTCGGTAAGCAGACTATAGGTATCGCATTCCTCGACCTCTCTACGGGTGAGTTCTACGTCTCGGAGGGTGATGGTGCATATATCGATAAGCTTATTAGCAACCTACAGCCTAAGGAGATTCTCTATCAGCGTGGCTACGAGGAGCGCTTCAACGAGCTCTTTGGCACACGTCACTACACATATCGTCTCGACGAGTGGGTCTTTGCGGAGAGTGTTAACCGCGATAAACTCACCAAGCAGCTCGGTGTTCAGTCGCTCAAGGGCTTTGGTGTCGACCGTATGACTGCGGGTATCTCGGCTGCGGGCTCTATTCTCTACTACTTGGAGTTTACCGAGCATAAGCATACGGCGCATATCTCATCTATTCAGCGTATTGAGCGTGGCGACTCGGTATGGATCGACCGCTTTACAATTCGCAACTTGGAGCTCTTTAGCTCGAATAACTCATCGGCAAAGTGTAGCTTTACAGATACTATCGACCGCACATTAACCCCTATGGGTGGCAGACAGTTGCGCCGTTGGGTTGCTATGCCGTTGATGGATATCAAGAAGATTTCGGCACGCCAGGATATAGTTGAGAAGTTTGTCTTGGATAGCGAGTTTGCCGAGGCTATGCGCGAGCAGATAGCCCTTATTGGCGACTTGGAGCGTATTGCATCGCGTGTTGCTACCGAGCGTGTTACCCCTCGCGAGATGGTGCAGTTGCGCAATTCGCTTTCTGCTATCGAGATGCTTCGTGCACTTATGGAGTCTACCGATAACGAAGCGATGCACAATATTGCCTCGCAGATTGATCCTTTAGTTGCAGTGCGTGAGCGCCTTACAAGCGATATCTATCCCGACCCTGAGAGTAATCAGATACAGAAGGGTGGCGTTATCGCCTCGGGTGTATCGGCGGAGTTGGATGATTTGCGTCGTATTGCTCTGCACGGCAAGGACTATTTGCAGGCTCTGCAGCAGCGCGAGAGCGATGCTACGGGTATCCCATCACTTAAGGTGGCATATAACAATGTCTTTGGTTACTATATCGAGGTGCGTAACACGCACAAGGATAAGGTGCCTGAGAGCTGGATTCGTAAGCAGACCCTTACGGGTGCTGAGCGCTATATCACTGCCGAATTGAAGGAGTACGAGGAGAAGATTATGGGTGCCGAGGAGCGCATTCTTCAAATCGAGGCGCGTATCTATGCCGATATCATCGCCTTCGTGGCGCAGTATATATCTAAGCTACAGCGCAATGCAAGTGCTATTGCGGGTTTGGACTGTTTGCAGTCGTTTGCCCGCATTGCTCGCGAGAGAAAGTATGTTCGACCTACGGTTGACGACTCTACAACGATTGATATCAAGCAGGGTCGCCACCCAGTGATAGAGACCTTGATGGCAGTAGGTGAGGAGTATATCCCTAATGATGTGCGCCTTGATAATGACAATCAGCAGATTATCATCATCACTGGTCCTAATATGTCGGGTAAGTCGGCATTGTTGCGTCAGACCGCGCTTATTGTGCTCTTGGCGCAGATGGGTGCCTTTGTGCCAGCTAAGAGTGCACATATCGGTGTTGTGGATAAGATATTTACCCGTGTGGGTGCTTCGGATAATATCTCGGAGGGTGAGTCTACCTTTATGGTCGAGATGTTGGAGTCGGCAAGCATCCTAAATAATATCTCGGAGCGTAGCCTTGTGCTCTTGGATGAGATTGGTCGCGGTACAAGTACCTACGACGGTATCTCTATTGCGTGGGCAATGGTGGAGTATCTGCACAACAACACTCAGGGTAAGGCAAAGACTCTCTTTGCTACGCACTACCACGAGCTTAACGAGCTGGAGAATATGCTCGAAAGGGTTAAGAATTACCATGTTACGGTTAAGGAGGTAGATAAGAGTATCGTCTTCCTACGCAAACTAGTACGTGGCGGTACGGAGCACTCGTTTGGTATCCACGTGGCGCGTATGGCGGGTATGCCACGCTCGGTGGTATCGCGTGCCGAGGCTATCCTTTCGAATCTCGAGAAGGTCTATGGCTCTGGCGAGATTGTGCCTACGGGAGGTGTTACTCAGCGAGGCAAGAAGCGCAGTGTCGTTGAGTCGGCAGTCGAGACAAAGCAGGAGATTCAGCTCTCGATGTTCCAACTCGACGACCCAGTGCTTGTGGCGATACGCGACCAGATTAAGGGTCTCGATATTAACTCGCTCACGCCACTTGAGGCTCTTAATAAACTTAATGAGATAAAGCGAATCACAGGCTTATAATGACTACTCAGCAACAATATATTGAGCGCCTAAAGGATATGGTGGTGCGCGAGTTTGGTCGTAGCATCGCTACGTTAGAGGATTGTGTGGCTCTAAGAAGGGCTGTTGAGGAGAGTACGGATATACTTCTCGATGCCAATGACTATGCTGCGCTATTTTTTTCAAAGTCAAATATTGCACCGCGTCCAGTTATCCTATCGGCACTAACACGCTACGTGGGTTACGAGAGTTGGAGTAGCTTCTGCTCATCGTCGGATGTGCTTCCTGCGGAGGATCAGGATTTTATCCCAACACCTCGTCGCTGGGGTGTCTTTATTCTTACCGTTGTGGCTATTCTTGTGGTTATTATCACGGCTGTTGTTCTTCTTAACGACGGCTCGGATGATGATGCTAATAAGTCTAAGGATGTTGATTTTGTGGTTGAGAGTGTTGAGGATAGGTGGCTTGCCCGTACCTTAGAGGAGTGCAATGCACTGCGAGCGTACGCCGACGAGGCAGACTATTCAGAGCGTATAGATAGTCTCTTAAATGAGTATAGTACAACACTATACGAGGAGATTGTTGTAGAGCTCAGTGCCTCGCTTAAGGAGCATAACATCACCATTTCGGACGAGAAGCTTGCCTCGTATGCCGAGGTTATTATGGCGGAGTGCTACACGATGTGTGAGACCCTCCATTACGAGGAGGAGTTGATGTAGTGGCCTACCTATTCTTTGCTACGCGCTGTTCGTGGCGATATATCTGGAAGCTATTTACGAAGTTTTGCCAGATGATGTATGCCGTAGGCGCTATCGAGGCGATAGGGTTGAGGAAGTTAAGCGACATCCACACTGCCAAGATAGTATTCTTCTGTCCTACCGACTGACCTCCTGCCACAGTGTCGCCTAAGAGCTTTCCGAGCATACGTCCTATAGTAAACTGGATGATACATAGCACCAATGATATCACTGCAAGCTCAATCTGAGTGAGTAGCTCGGCATCGGTGTCTATGATGAATGCTGTTGTGCGACCAAGTACCAATACTAAGGATATAAGCCATAGATAGAATGATATCGAAGAGCGCGATACAAACCACTCTGCTGCCTTTGGCTTTATAAACCTAAGTATCTGTGCTACAGCGAATGGAGCAATAAGGGTCGGCGCAACACGGCTTATAATTTCGGCAAATGTGCAAGTGCCATTACCGTAGCTATGCAGAATCATAGGTGCAATAATCGCAGTCGCAATGTTGCATATTAGGCTGTAGGTCACCATCGTAGTGACATTTGCTCCCAACATACCACCAATCACTACCGCTGCCATAGCTATAGGTGCAAGCACGCATATCATCGCACCCTCAGCAATAATCTCACCAAGCAACGGCTCGACAATGTGATATACGGCTATAGAGCCCAGAAACTGCACAGCTAACATCCATATATGTATGGTGCTAAGACGCATCGCACGAATATCCACTTTGCAAAATGTTACAAAGAGCATCGCTGCAATAAGTATTGGTGTTAGGGTGTAGTCGGTCGCCTGCTCCACAACTGCCAATGGGCGACAAAGTAGAGCGCCCACAACCATTGCTACGGGCATAAGTATGCTTTTTAGTTGGTGGTTTGTCATATATGACTCGTAAGGGATGTTCTATAAATTAGTAAATTAAGTTTAGTTTTTATTGGTATTTGGGGAATTTATATTTCGGTCGCTTTTGAGTTTCTTTCGGTATCTTCTTTATCTTTACTTAGTTACGATGCTCGCATCGCGCCCTCATAATAGATAAAGAATCTATCCGAAATAACACTCATAATCGCCTCGACCTAATTTATAGAACCTCCCTTAATACCTTTATCGTTATTTTGTAAACCAGTTCATTATCTCTGATAGGAGTGAGAGACGCTCCTCTTCGTTGAGGATTGTCTCGTATGGAAAGCCCATTACAAAGGTTGCATAGTTGCCCTTGTATGCTGCTGCTGCCGAGTCTGTGCCACCAGCATAGCTGAGGGCTGTTATCGCACCCTTGCCACTCGGAGTCACTACCTCGGGGTACTCCACTGAGTACATCTTGTCAGTTGGTAATTGATTGAATGATAATGTTATGCGTTTCTTTGCAAACTTCGTTGGCTTGGTGTTTATCTCGCCACGCTGTGTTGTGGCGTTACCTTCAAATTTTACGTGCAATACCTGCTCTGCAAAGCTCTTGTCGCCGTCTGATGACTCTGCTCCATTCCAAAGGTCGCTTAGTAGATAGTTGCCACTTACGAAGATATTTCCACCATTTGCCGTGTAGTCACTTATCGCTTTTTGCATCTCATTATTAATAGACTTGTAGCGGTGACCCATCGCACCACGACCAATAGTTGTCGTGCGCTGTTTGCCAAGGATTAGGTCAACAATAGGGTACTGCTTGAGGTCTACATTTCCACTCTCTACAGCCTTTGCCGATGCCGAGCAGAAGGAGTAGCCCAGCCTGTGTAGGTCGCTTCCATGAAGAGCTGGATAGTCGAAGCTATTTCCTGCAATTACTCGATCCTCATAATCGGTGTATGATGTGCCGAGGGCGTTGTTGTCGTTCTCCGAGCGAGATAGCTTTCTGTCGAAGTTTATCTGCTCACCGATAAACGATATATCCTGAATGTAGCCAGCACCGCTGTCGTAACGATTGTAGAATCCCGCTATCGAATCACCCTGAACGCTCATAGGTGCAGATACGCGGTCGAAACCATTTATAATCATCACGTTACCTTTGCTGTTGGTTGTGGCACATGCCGATAGGGTCTCCGAGTCAAAACTCTCGCCACCAGCATTTACCGCGGTTATACGATAGCTATATACCTTGTCAGGGTCCTGCTTTACGAGCGTTGTTGTTGCATCGATGCGCTTGCCGCAGTCAAAGCCCTTGCCATCCACGCGCGTGTATAGAATATAGTAGTCAGGCTCAGCAGTAGGCTCCAATGGGTCGGTTGTTGGCTCCCAGCTAAGGTGTGCAATATCACCCGAAAGCTCCACGGCAAAGCTATTTACTGGTAGTGGCTGAACTACATAATCGAACTTGTATTGACTAGATAGATAGCGTAGCACACCCTTATAGATAGCACGACTCACATCGAAGCGGAATGATGGGTCGAGACCGTAGCGCATATCTGCAAAATTCTGGTGCGAAAGTAGCTCTAAGAGCATCGTTGGACAGCCAGGTATACGCGCCTCGTAGTAGGCCTTATCCCACATACCGCGACGTGTCCAATTAGGCTCGTAGAGGTAGCGAACATCTGATACTATCTGGCTCATTACAAGGTCGGTAAGGTCGCGAGATAGTAAGCGCGAAAGCTCATCGTTCTCAAACTTGCCCTTGTTCTCCTTTGTTGAGTAGATGCCGAGTGTACCGATGATATCGTCGTTGAGTCGTACGCCGGCATCTGAGTGCACTGCAAGGGCGAGGTCAACGGGTATATTTTTACCCTCCTGCTCCTGAAGTTGTGCCGAGCCGCCCATTAGGGCATTTACCCAGTGTGCACGCGACATATAGTCCTCTTTGTAGTCATCCAAACCCTCTTTTGGTGAGTAGACATCTGTCGAGAATCCAGACCACTGCAACCAATATCGTGAGCCCTCGGTAAAGCGTGGATAGCCACTCACGCGCTCCTCGTATATCTCGCCCTCCTTGCGAAGTTTATGGTTGACGCTACGGTGAATATTTCCCATACCGCCACCAATCTTGACGGCATCGGCAGTTACAACACCCTCACAATTAGATAGGTTGCTAAGGCTTACAAGAGCCTCGTGCTCGCCAGCCTCGAAGTAGAAATCTCCAAGACAAACCCACATTCCACCTCCCATCTGCTGGTTTACCTTGAACTCTCTGTCGCCGCCCGTAGCGTGCACGGTGTAGCGTGCATCGTTCACCGATTCTGGTAGGGTGCTGTAGGCTACATAGACGCTGTAAATCCCCGAGGTTGGTATCTCTCCGCCCCACGATGCAGTCGATAGATTTGAACTATTTGTGGTTGCCTCTATTTTGCGTGATGTGCCGTCTGTAAATGGGTTGTGTCCAGTAGGATAGCTCTGATATAGATGTGCAAATCCCTCCTCTCCATTTGTCCATTTTTTACTGCCATTACGCTCTGTATATGTGGTATTATCGATACCCTTGTTGTTGTCTATGATTAGCTCCTCGGTGCGTGTGCTACGCTCGCGCGGAAGGAGTACAGTAGCACCCGCGCGCTCAAGCATTGGCACGATGTAGGGTAGTACGTAGCTCTGAGTAAATAGATCCTCCACCGTCTCCCAAAGCTGAGGTCGTTGCCACTTCCACTCGTCGGCATCCTGCTTGAAGTAGTAGCCGTGGCTCTGCCATAGGGCGATATGGCGATTTTCAAGACCCTTTGTAGGCTGCGATACCGCACTCGACCGAGTTATAAGAGGTGCATTAGCGGTGTTTGTGAAGCGATGCGCTGATGATGATTTGCTATGGTATAGAGGTATTAGCTCCTCGATAAGCTCTCCATCGGCATAGATGCGCACCTTGCCGTTGCGATTCTCCTCTGGTAGTACCTCGCGGACGCTCTTGTATATAGCCTCCACGCTCTCTGGTCGCATAGGGTAGTAGGCGAGCTCCACCGATGCGTAAATATCTACGGTGCAACGTTTGCCTTTGCCCTTTACGGAACTGTTTTTAATCTTTACGTAGCTTCCTGCAACCTCCTGAAGTGTAATGCGTTGCAGTGTTGCGGTAATAGAGTCTGTGACCGCCTTTGGGAGTTTGCTTTTTGCCTCTGCGGTCGATGCGCTGATAGTTAGTATCGCGATAATTAGTGTGCAGTATCTTAGTAGTTGTTTCATAGCATAATATTTAGACGGCAAAGATAGATATAAATTGGCGTAGTAAAAGGCTTTGGTTGCAAAATTTTTTGTATCTTTACCGCGTTATTTTATTTAAGTATATGAGAGGTATGAAGTGTGCTATTATAGGTCACGGTAAAATGGGTCGCGAGATAGAGCGTATCCTTATTGAGAGAGGTCATAAAGTGGAGCTTATTATCGACGAGGAGAATGCTAAGGATCTCACGGCTGAGAATATCAAAAAGGTGGATGTCGCATTTGAGTTTACAACGCCAGATACTGCCCACGATAATGTTCGCAAGGTGTTAGAGGCGGGAGGCAGAGTCGTGTGTGGCACTACAGGCTGGTTGTCGCATTTGCCAAAGATGGAGGAGTTGGCTGCGGAGCGCGGAGGAGCGTTGTTTTATGCCTCGAACTTCTCGATTGGTGTGAATATGATGTTTCGCTTAAATCGTCGTATGGCTGAGTTGATGAATCCTCACTCGCAGTACGATGTGTGTATCGAGGAGACTCATCACATGTGGAAGAAGGATGCCCCAAGCGGTACGGCTATAACCTTGGCGGAGGGTATTATCGAGAATCTTGATCGCAAGAGCTGTTGGATTAATAGTGCGCCTACATCGGCAGAGGCTCTTGAGATTGAGTCTTTCCGAGAGGGTATGATACCAGGAATACACACAGTGCGTTATACATCGCAGGATGATTTTCTCGAGTTGAAGCACTCGATTACTAATCGTCGTGCTTTGGCGATGGGTGCGGTTATTGCTGGCGAGTATCTTGCTAATAAGCAGGGCGTACACACTATGGATAATCTTTTGTAAGAGAGTATGAAGGAGTTTTTTCATCGTATAAAGAGTATTTTAAAATCGCCTTGGTTGGCAGCCGTAGTTGTTGGCGCTGTCATTTCGGGCTTTGCTGTATGGTATGGCGCGTGGTGGTCGCTCTTTGTGACCTTGCCATTGGTCTACGACTACTATATCAGCCATAAGATTCGCGACTGGCATCGAGGTATGATGCAAAAGTACGCTTGGTGGCGTATTGCGTGGGCTGTGTGGTGTGCCTTGGTCTTTGCCCTTGTGATGGGTGTCATTGTGCACATGTTGCTCTTTAAGTGGAAACAACCATTCCTGCTCACCTTTGCTGTAGTTTTGGCGTATGCTCTTTGGGAGGAGATGCGCACGCAGTCGAAGGTCTACAAATATATCTATAGCTGGGTTCACTCAATCCTCTTTGCTACGATTGTTGCTTCGTTGATTCAGATGTACTGGTTTCAGATGTATGTCATCCCTACAGGCTCTATGGAGAGTACACTTATGGCGGGTGACTATATCTTGGTTAATAAGGTGGAGTATGGTCCCCGTGTACCACTTACACCGTTGTCATTCCCTTTTGTGCATAACACTATGCCGCTAAACCCAACGAAGGATTCCTTCTCTACAACTTGGGAGAGATCGTATCGTCGTCTTGCGGGTCGTGGTGAGGTTGAGCGCGGCGATGTCGTAGTCTTTAACTTCCCCGAGGGCGATACCGTAGTTATGGAGATGGCAGCGATGAGCTACTATGAGTTGCTTCGCGATAAGACGTTTGGTGCTACGGAGGCGGAGCGCCGTAAGACTCTTAAGGAGAACTTCACCGTCGCTGTTCGCCCAATGGATAAGAAGGAGAACTATATCAAACGATGCGTAGCCGTTGCCGGTGATACTCTTAGGGTTGTGGATGGTGTTGTCTATGCTAATAGTATCCAGGAGAAGTTTGTGCCTAAGCGCCAGTATATCTACTACAACGAGATTACGGGTAAGCCACTTAAGATGGGTATAGATAATGGTAGCTATGTTGAGCTTCCAGTTACGGATGATGCTCTTGCAGAGTATGCCAACCAGGAGCGTTACAAACTTAAGAAGATTGGCGGCGCTGTTTTTGGCACGACACTCTTCCCTCACACTCCTGACTTGGAGCAGAAGTTGTGGAGTATCGACGACTTTGGTCCAGTATGGGTGCCTAAGGCGGGTGTTACCATTGAGCTTACGCCAGAGAATATGGCTATGTATGGTCGTTGTATTGCAGTCTACGAGCAGCGCCTTGTGGAGGAGCGTGATGGCGTTATCTATATAGACGGCAAGCCGGCAACAGATTATACCTTCCTTATGGACTACTACTTTATGATGGGTGACAACCGTCACGGCTCGCTCGATTCGCGCTTCTGGGGCTTTGTACCAGAGGATCACATCGTGGGTAAGGCATCATATATTTGGTTGTCTGTAGACCCTGCTGGTGGTGGTATCCGTTGGGATCGTATGTTTACATCAATAGAGTAGGTGTGAATGGATGGTTTGCAAATCTCCGAATGTTTGTCGAAAGTTTACTAATTTTTAGACCTATATTGCGTGGCACAAGATAGTTTCAAAACAATAGCGCGCCCTGCTGAGACCACATATCGTCAGCTAAGTAGCAAATTTTTGGTCTACGCTTACCCCGTGGAGAGTGAGGCGGAGATAAAGGAGCATTTGGATGCGTTGCGTAAGCGCTGGTTCGATGCTACACACCATTGCTATGCTTGGCGTCTTGGACCTCATGGCGAGCAGTTCCGTGCTAACGATGATGGCGAACCCTCCTCTACGGCTGGTAAGCCAATACTTGGTCAGCTCCTTTCGCAGGAGGTGACCAATTGTTTGGTTGTTGTGGTGCGCTACTTCGGTGGTACGAAGCTCGGCGTTCCGGGTCTTATTGCGGCATATAAGGAGTCTACAGCCTTGGTGTTATCCGAGTGCGAGATTGTTGAGCGCACGGTGGATGTAGTTGTGAATGTTTCGTTCTCCTATATCGCTATGAATGATGTTATGCGTATCGTTAAGGATATGCAGCCCAAGGTCTTGGGTCAGGAGTTTGATAACCTCTGCACGATGACACTCTCGATCCGCGAGGGCGACTCGGAGCAACTTATAGGTCGCTTGGAGAAGGTTGAGGGTGCTACGGTTGAGGTTTTAGAGTAGATTTAGACGTTGGATAATAGAATTAAAATAAAGGGAGCGAGGGTGCATAACCTCAAAAGTGTGGATGTTGAGATTCCGCACTCTAAGCTCGTTGTGGTCACTGGTTTGTCTGGTTCGGGTAAGTCGACTTTGGCTTTTGATACTATCTTTGCTGAGGGTCAGCGCCGATATGTTGAGAGCCTTTCAGCGTATGCTCGCCAGTTCTTAGGTCGTGTGGAGAAGCCCGATGTCGACCTTATTGAGGGTATCGCTCCCGCTATTGCTATCGAGCAGAAGGTAATCTCGCGTAATCCACGCTCTACGGTGGGTACCACTACCGAGATTTACGACTACCTAAAGCTTCTATTTGCGCGTATTGGTCGCACCTACTCGCCAACTACGGGCGAGGAGATTCGCTGCTACGAGGTTGATGATGTGGTGGCGCACGTTATGGAGATGGAGGATGGCGAGCGTGTTATGGTCGCTGCGCCATTGCTACTCAAGCAGTCGGAGGGTATTGTGGAGCGCATCTTGACCCTTATGGAGGATGGTGTTAGCCGCGTTAGATATGGTGGCGAGGTGATGTTGGTCGAAGAGTTTATGCCTCGTGTGAGTGGCGATATGTCGCTCGATAATATTGAAATTATTGTCGATCGCCTTGTGCTTAACCATGAGCAGGATACCGTCTCGCGTTTGTCGGACTCTGTTGCTCGCGCTATGGGCTATGGCGCTGGCGAGGTGCATATTATAACCAATCGAGTTGAGACCTTTACTTCTCGCTATGAGGAGGAGGGTGTTACCTACGAGCGACCTACCGAGCATCTCTTCTCGTTCAACAATCCTATGGGCGCATGCCCCGTGTGCGAGGGTTATGGTAAGGTTACTGGTATCGACGAGAATTTGGTTATTCCAGATAAGTCGAAGAGTGTATATAATGGTGCTGTGGCGTGCTGGAATGGTGCCTCTATGAGTCGCTGGAAGAGTGATTTAGTGCTCAACTCCTCGAAGTGCGGCTTCCCGATACACACACCATACTATGCTCTTAGCGACGAGGATAAGGCTACTTTGTGGCAGGGTAATGAGCACTTTTATGGTATCAACGACTTTTTCGATTATGTAGATACTCAGCGCCACAAGGTGCAATATAGGGTGCTTAAGGCTCGATATATGGGTAAGACCCTTTGTCCTGAGTGTCACGGTGCTCGCCTTAGAAAGGAGGCTTTGAATGTGCGTGTCGGTGGTAAGAATATCGCAGAGATTGTGGCGATGACCATTGGAGAGCTATCAAAGTTTTTTGATGCTTTGAACCTCGATGAACATGATACAAAGACTGCTGAGCGTGTCTTGTTGGAGATACGCAATCGCTTGAAATATCTTATGGATGTGGGTCTTCACTACCTTACGCTTGATCGTATGTCAGTTACATTGTCGGGTGGTGAGTCTCAGCGAATAAATCTCTCTACCTCGTTGGGTAGCAACCTTGTAGGCTCGATGTATATCCTTGATGAGCCAAGTATTGGTCTGCATCCGAGGGATACCGAGCGACTTGTCGGAGTGTTGAAGCAGCTGCGCGATTTGGATAATACGGTTATCGTCGTGGAGCATGAGGAGGAGATTATGCGTGCTGCCGACTGGATTGTAGATATGGGTCCTGAGGCAGGAGTTTGCGGTGGCGAGGTTGTATATAACGGTCCCGCAAAGGATATTACGGATGCCAAGAACTCGCTTACTGCAGAGTATTTATCAGGACGTATGCAGATAGCTACACCTGAGCGCCGTCGTGCCTCTGCGGGTGTGGTGCGCATTATGGGTGCACGTCATAATAACCTTAAAAATATAGATGTGGAGATTCCGCTTGGCGTGCTTACTTGTATTACTGGCGTTTCGGGTTCGGGTAAGTCCTCGTTAGCGGATGATATCCTCTATCCAGCGCTTATGCGCCGACTTAAGGAGACAACCCTTACGCCTGGCGACCACGATAGCATATATGTGGATAGTGCTCAGTTGCAGGGTGTTGAGATGGTGTCGCAGTCTCCAATTGGCAAGTCTACGCGCTCGAATCCAGTGACCTATATCAAGGCGTATGATGAGATTCGTAAGCTCTTTGCCGACCAGCCATACGCCAAGCATACTGGTATTCAGCCGGGAGCCTTCTCGTTCAATATGCCTGGTGGTCGTTGCGAGGAGTGCGAGGGAGAGGGTGTTATCAAGGTGAGTATGCAGTTTATGGCTGATGTCGAGTTGCAGTGCGAGGCGTGTGGAGGTATGCGCTTCAAGTCTGAGATTCTTGATGTTAAGTATAACGGCAAAAATATATACGATATCCTAAATATGTCGGTTGATGAGGCTATCGAGTTCTTCGCTGCCGATACAAATAATGCCACTTGTAAGCGTATTGTCGAGCGTATCCGCCCATTGCAGATGGTGGGTCTTGGATATGTTAAGTTGGGTCAATCATCCTCTACTCTATCGGGTGGTGAGTCGCAGCGTGTGAAGCTCGCCTCGTTCCTTACCAAGGAGCGTAGTTCTGAGAAGATTATGTTTATCTTTGATGAGCCTACCACAGGTCTCCACTTCCACGATATTGGTCGCTTGTTGCGAGCCTTTGATGCCCTTATCGAGCGTGGTCACACTGTTGTTGTTGTGGAGCATAATATGGATGTTATCAAGTGCGCCGACTGGGTCATAGACCTTGGTCCAGAGGCTGGTAGCGAGGGTGGTAATGTCGTTGTTGTGGGCACTCCTGAGCAGGTTATGGCGTGCGAGCAGAGTTATACTGGAAAATTTTTGAAGATTAATAATGAGAGAGTTTGAGATATATACACTCTCCAATGGCATAAGGGGAATTCATCGTAGGGTAAGCAGTGGGGTGGCTCACTGCGCCTTGGTTGTGAATGCTGGCTGTAGAGATGAACTTAAGGGTGAGTATGGTATTGCCCACTTCACGGAGCACGCCCTATTTAAGGGTACCGAGCGCCGCAAGGCATATCAGGTAAACTGCCGTTTGGAAAACCTCGGTGGAGAGCTAAATGCCTATACAACAAAGGAGGATACTACGCTCCACGCTACGGTGCTACGTAGGGATTTTAGACGCGCCGTGGAGCTTATTGCCGATGTGATATTTCGCTCTACATACCCCGAAAAGGAGCTTAAAAAGGAGCGCGAGGTTATCGCCGATGAGATAAATTCATATAAGGACTCGCCTTCGGAGCGTATCTATGACGATTTCGAGGACTTGATGTTCAAGGGTTCGGAATTGGGTCATAATATCCTCGGCTCTAAGGCTTCGATTGCACGCTTTGATACAGAGGCGGTACGACGTTATGTCGATAGATGTTATACCACCGACCAGATGGTCTTTTCCTCGATTGGAAACTTCTCTGTGGCTACAGCTCAGGCTGTTGCGGAGCAGTACCTCGGATGTTTCGAGTCTACAACGCGCAGTTATAAGCGTGCAGAGACGCTGCCATACGAGGCGTTCGATGTCGCTCTTTCGCGCCATACACACCAGCGTCATGGTCTTATCGGTACGCGCGGCTATAGTATCGCCGACGAGCGTCGCTTGCCCTTGGCTCTGTTGGTAAATATCCTTGGAGGTCCTTCGGCTAACTCGTTGTTAAATATTGAGTTGAGAGAGAAGCGAGGTCTGTCGTATAATGTCGAGGCAACCTATACTCCATACTCCGATTGTGGTATTGTGGGTATCTACTTCTCGTCTGACCACGACAATGGTGAGCAGTGCGTGGAGCTTATCGAGGAGAGCGTTGCGAAGATGCTTCGCGAGCCTATCTCGCCTCGTCGACTTGCTATCGCTAAACGTCAGTTTGTGGCGCAGATGGCTATCTCGATGGAGTCGAATGAGGGCTATATGTTGGGCGCTGGTAAGAGCTTGCTTTTATACAAGGATATAGATACATTGGAGGAGGCGTATGCCAAGGTTATGGCTATCACTGCCGACCAGATTATGGATGTTGCAAAGGATAAATTTAGCGATCTTTCACGATTGATATATAAGTAATGCAACCGTGTGTTTATATACTTACAAATGATAATAAGACGACGCTTTACGTTGGCGTAACGTCTGATATTGAGCAGCGTGTTGCGCAACATCGAAGCGGAGAGGGTGATGCTTTTACACGACGATACGGATTGCATAAATTGGTATTTGTAGAGTATCATACAACGATGATTGGGGCTATTGCTCGCGAGAAGCAGTTAAAGAGTTGGTCTCGAAATCGAAAAGATGAGTTGATTAGAAGTATTAATCCTTTGTGGAAGGATTTGATGCTTGATGGGGATTTATAGACACGTCATCCTGAGGAGGGGCATCCGAGGCGATTTGGATTGCACGTAGTGTCTATGCCCCGACGTGAGGATCTACCGCTGTATAACTTGTTTGTGGGTTGTAATATTACGTATCAGCAAAGGTGTAAAATAGCGGTAGATTGCCACAGAATTGCACAGAAACGGAGTGGGTATCAGCACGGTAACAGTTGCAATTCTTCGCAATGACGATATATTATAACGACGACACAAATATAAACAATATGGATAAATTAGAACAGTATATATTAGACAATACCAAGCCAGAGGAGGCGTTGATGCGAGAGTTGGAGCGCGAGACCTATCTTCGCGTTATCAACCCACGAATGATATCGGGACACTTGCAGGGAAAACTCCTTGAGATGCTTGTGCGTATGATGCGCCCAAAGAGAGTTCTCGAAATAGGTACGTTTACGGGCTATTCGGGACTATCTATTGCGCGAGGCTTGGAGGATGATGCCGTGCTTGACACTATTGAGGTGGATGACGAGTTGGAGGATATCGCAGCAAAGTATTTCGATAGGTCGGAGTATGGTTCGCGCATCCGTCAGCATATAGGCTCGGCACTCGATGTTGTGCCGAAGATTGGTGAGGTCTACGATATGGTCTTTATCGATGGCGACAAGCGCGAGTACCCAGCATATTATAATATGCTTATGGAGGGTGGCTATGTGCGCAGTGGCTCGGTTATGCTGGCTGATAATATCCTATGGTACGGCAAGGTGGCAGAGCCTATCGCCCGCAATGATAAACATACTGAGGCTATCGTTGAATTTAATCGTATGGTAGCCAATGATCCAAGAGTTGATAATGTTATAGTCCCGATTCGTGATGGTATAAATATGATATATGTTAAATAGAAAAGGTGGCAACTGCCACCTTTTACTATTTTATAGATCAATGTTTTACTCCCTCTTCTTAGGAAGCAACTCGGTAAGTGAGCCAAGTGCGCCCACAAGGTTACTTGCCTCGAATGGGAGGAATACGGTCTTGGACTGGTTGCCAGAACCAATCTCCTTGAGAGTGTCAACATACTTCATAAGAAGCATATATGTCGCAGGGTCGGTCTTAGACTCGGCAATAGCCTCAGCCACCTTGCGGATAGCCTCAGCCTCGGCTGTAGCCTGCAAAATCTTTGCATCAGCCTCACCCTGAGCCTTCAAAATCTGTGTCTGCTTCTCTGCCTCTGCCTGGTTAATCTGCGACTCCTTCTCACCCTCTGACTGAAGAATCATAGCCTCCTTCTGACCGCGAGCCTCCAATACCTTGGCGCGACGCTCACGCTCTGCCTGCATCTGTTGCTCCATAGCGCGACGCACTGACTCTGGAGGTGTAATATCCTGCAACTCAACGCGGTTAACCTTTACGCCCCACTTGTTTGTTGCCTCGTCAAGCACGATGCGGAGCTTTGAGTTGATAGTATCGCGCGAAGTAAGGGTCTCATCGAGCTCAAGCTCACCGATAACATTACGCAAGGTGGTCTGCGTAAGCTTCTCGATAGCGTTTGGAAGGTTGTCAATCTCATATACCGACTTCACTGGGTCAACAATCTGGAAATAGAGTAGTGCATTGATTGTTGTGGTAACGTTATCCTTGGTAATAACGCTCTGCTTGTCAAAGTCGTAGACCTGCTCACGAAGGTCGATACGAGATGTGGTGCGCATAACTACACTCTTTGTGCCATCGCCATATTTAATCTCGTCGCGCTGTACCACCTCGCGAGCCTGATCGATAATAGGGAATAGGTAGTTGATACCCGACTGAAGAGTTCTATCATAGCGACCCAAACGCTCCACTACGCGAGTCTCTGACTGTGGTACAATTTTGAATCCTTTAAGTACGTATAGCACTGCGATAAGTGCAATAATCAGGAAAATAATAAATGTAGAGCTCATAATTATAGTTTTTTAACGGTTAGTACTACACTGTTTATCTCTGTTACCACTACGCGTGTGCCTTTTGCAAGGTGTTCGTCATCAGCGGTAATAGCACGCCAGTCAACGCCCTCGACCATCACACGACCCTGCTCGTCATCGCCAGTAATATCTGCGCATACAACGCCGTGTTTACCAATCATTGCTGAGGCATTTGTTGCGACCTTCTCTCCATCCTTGTAGAATAGTCGCTTTAGTAGTGGTCGTACGGCGATAAGAGCTATGAACGATACGATAGTAAAGATTGAAAGTTGCCACTCTAACGAGGCATTTGCGGCAGCGGCAATAGTGCTACCCACGCATCCAATAGATAGGCAGATAACTGCCAATCCCGCAGTGAACATCTCCACGATAAATAGGATTAGTGCTGCGATAATCCAAATAATCCACAGTTCCATTTCTTGTTTTTCGTTGTTATGGTTAGTTTATAAATACTCTCTATTCGAGCAATGCTCTCTCAAAGTTAAGAAAAAATATTGGGATAACCAATAAGTATGCATAAAAAATCGAGGGTCAAGCAAAAAGGAGTGGAAAGTATGCAACTTTGCGAAAAATTTTGTATATTTGTTCGTTATATATAAACTAATCTAAACAGCTACTATGATACGACATATTGTTATGTGGAAGTTTCGTCGTGATTTGGAGGAGACACCACAGCAGATTGCAGCAGAGATGAAGAGCCGTCTTGAGGCTTTGAATGGTAAGATTGATGGACTTCTTCGTGCTGAGGTGGGTATTAATCTTAAGGAGACTGCGTCCTCTTTTGATGCCGTTCTTACAGCTGATTTCCCAACTTGGGAGGCTATGGAAGCGTATAAGGTTAATCCGTTGCACGTTGTTATCAGCGACTATTGCAAGAGTCGTCGTTTGGAACGAGTGGATGTCGATTATGAGGTAAAATAAAACATAAACTTAAAACTAATATAACTATGCAGAAGAGAATTGTTGAGTGCGTACCTAACTTCTCAGAGGGTCGCAACATGGAGACTATCAAGCAGATTACAGATGTTATCGAGGCTTCGAAGGGTGTTAAGTTGTTGGATGTAGATCCAGGTGAGGCTACAAACCGTACTGTAGTAACCTTCGTAGGTGAGCCTGAGGCTGTATGCGATGCTGCTGTTAAGGCTATCAAGCGCGCTACTGAGCTTATCGATATGCGTCAGCATAAGGGTGCACACCCACGTATGGGTGCTTGTGACGTATGCCCACTTATCCCAGTATCTGGTATCACTTTGGAGGAGTGTGCTGAGTTGGCACGTGCTCTTGCAAAGCGTATTTCTGAGGAGACAAACGTTCCTACATATTGCTACGAGGCTGCTGCTTTCACTCCAGAGCGTCGTAACTTGGCTGTATGCCGTGCCGGTGAGTACGAGGCATTGCCAGAGAAGATGATGGATGAGCAGCGTAAGCCTGACTTTGGTGCTCGCCCATACGATGAGGGTGTTGCAAAGACTGGTGCTACTGCTGTTGGTGCTCGCGACTTCCTTGTTGCTGTTAACTATAACCTAAATACGACATCTACACGTCGCGCTAACGCTATTGCGTTCGATGTTCGCGAGAAGGGTCGTCCTATGCGTGAGGGTAATCCTATCACAGGTAAGATTGTGAAGGACGAGAATGGTAACACTATTATGAAGCCAGGTACATTGAAGGCTTGTAAGGCTATTGGTTGGTTTATCGAGGAGTACGGTATCGCTCAGGTATCTATGAATATGACAAACCTATCGGTTACACCTTTGCACGTAGCTTTCGACGAGGTATGCCGCGCTGCTGATGCTCGTGGCGTTCGCGTTACTGGTGCAGAGATCGTAGGTCTTGTTCCTAAGAGCGCATTGGTAGATGCTGGTCGTCACTTCCTACGCAAGCAGAACCGTTCTACAGGTCTTCCAGAGCGTGAGTTGGTGCGTATCGCTATCGAGTCTATGGGTCTTGGCAACTTGAAGCCATTTAACCCAGAGGAGAAGGTTGTGGAGTATATCCTTGAGGCAGATGAGCAGAAGGGTGTTAAGAAACTCGTTGATATGACTTGCACAGGTTTCGCTGAGGAGACTGCAAGTGAGTCTCCAGCACCTGGTGGTGGCTCTATCTCAGCATATATGGGTGCTTTGGCTGCGGCTCTTGGTACTATGGTGGCAAACCTTTCGTCACACAAGGCTGGTTGGGATGACCGCTGGGAGTTCTTCTCAGATTGGGCAGAGAACGGTATGGCTGTGATGAACGAGTTGTTGTACCTTGTTGACGAGGATACTGCTGCATTCAACAAGATTATGGATGTATTTGGTATGCCTAAGGGTACTGATGAGGAGAAGGCTGCACGCGCTGAGGCTATGGAGGCTGCTACATTGTACGCTACTCAGGTGCCACTTCGCACTATGAAGGCTGCATATAAGGCATTCGATGTTGTTCGCGCTATGGCTGAGGAGGGTAACCCTAACTCAGTATCTGACGCTGGTGTAGGTGCTTTGGCTGCACGCTCTGCAGTTATGGGTGCTTGCCTCAATGTCAAGATTAACGCTGCTGGTTTGAAGGACCGTGCTATGGCTGACGCTTTGGTTAAGGAGGCAGAGGAGATTCAGGCTTTGGCTCAGAAGGCAGAGGCAGAGGTTTTGGCGGTTGTAGAGAGCAAAATTAAGTAATAATACCTTAAAACTATTATCTAAGATGACAGATTTTCAGAAAGATATCTTGGCTGGTATTCCTGATCCACTGCCAGCAAAGAAGGCATACGATCCTAAGGCTAACCACGCTCCTAAGCGTAAGGATATTCTTACCGATGCCGAGAAGAAGCTCGCGTTGGCTAATGCCTTGCGTTACTTCCCAGAGAAGCATCACGCAGAGCTTGCTCCAGAGTTCTTGGAGGAGCTAAAGACCTACGGTCGTATCTATATGTATCGTCTACGCCCAGATTATGAGATGTATGCTCGCTCAATAGATGAGTATCCAGCACGCTCACGTCAGGCTGCGGCTATTATGCTTATGATACAGAACAACCTCGACAAGGCTGTTGCTCAGCACCCACACGAACTTATCACCTACGGTGGTAACGGTGCAGTGTTCCAGAACTGGGCACAGTATCGCTTGGCTATGAAGTACCTTGCAGAGATGACCGACGAGCAGACCTTGGTTATGTACTCTGGTCACCCACTCGGTTTGTTCCCATCACATAAGGATGCTCCTCGTGTGATCGTAACAAACGGTATGGTTATCCCTAACCACTCGTCTCAGGACGACTGGGAGCGCTTCAACGCTATGGG
>JAZQYM010000038.1:0-13830 GCA_045633525.1 Alistipes sp.
GTGCAGTGGTATGAGTACACAGGTATCTTCGGCGGCTCGTTGTGGGCATTGGTGTCGAATATCGCTATTTTTGAGGTGCTGAGAACACGTACAAAGACGGCTAAGGTGCGCGCAGCAATGGTTGTGACACTTCCGATGTTACTATCATTGGTGTTGCTACTGACCTATAAGCCATCGGAGCGTACTACGCAAATCTCTGTTATACAGCCCAATGTACCATGCTACGAGGAGGAGCGTGAAGCGCGAGGCAAGATAAATCCTAAGAGCGATGTGATGCGACTTATTAATCAGGTACCAGCATCGAGCAGCTTTATGCTACTTCCTGAGTCGGCACTCGCCTATATTCCAGGTGTAGCCTCTATCGATGAGGGTAATATGGATAACCTTCAGACAAGACTTGATGCTATGATAGGTGATGATAAGGCGGCAACGAAACTTATCACTGGTGCGTCTACAACGACATACTATGGCGATAGCGCGGCAACATCTACAGCACGCTATTACGAGGGTTATGGTTGGTATGATCGCTATAATTCGGCACTACTTGTAACCCACGAGGGTAAGGTGGAGAATATCTACCACAAGGGCAAACTTGTTATTGGCGTTGAGGCAGTACCTTTCCGCGAGATATTCGACTATTTCGAGGTTGACCTTGGTGGTGTCACTGGTCAGCTCGGCTGGGGCAAGGAGTATAAATTATTCGAGAATAACGGCGTTATCATCGGTCCTTCGATCTGTTATGAGGGTCTATACGGCAACTATTTTGCTGGCTTTGCTCGCGAGGGTGCTGAGGTTATGGCGCTTATCTCCAACGACGGCTGGTGGGGCAATACCGCAGGTCACAAGCGCCTATTCGACTACTGCCGTCTACGCGCCATTGAGACACGCCGTGCCATTGCTCGCTCGGCAAATACTGGTATCTCTGGCTTTATATCTCCTACAGGCAAGGTTATCGGCGACCGCCTCAAGTGGGATGAGGAGGGCGTTCTTACCGCTGAGGTGGAGCTACGCTCTGATAAGACTGTCTATACAATCTATGGCGACTGGATAGCGCGTATATCGACCTTTGTGGCGGTGCTTACGATGTTATATTTTGTTGCCTACCGCATACGTAAACGAAACCATTTAGTAGACTAATAATATGAATTACGCACAGACAATCGATTTTCTATTTACGGCGATGCCATCGTTCCAGCGTGTTGGCGGCGATGCTTATAAGCCGGGATTGGAGCGAATTGCGGCATTCTGCCAGCATATCGGTAATCCACAGCGCAACTTCTACACCATCCACGTTGCTGGTACCAACGGCAAGGGCTCGGTGTCGCACATGTTAGCCTCTATACTTCGTGAGGCGGGTTACCGCACAGGACTCTTCACCTCGCCACATCTTGTCGATTTCCGCGAGCGCATCCGTGTAGATGGCGAGATGATACCTAAGCAGAAGGTGGTAAACTTCGTGGATAAGCATCGCGAGAAGATGCAGGAGCTCGACCTCTCATTCTTCGAGATGACCGCAGCTATGGCGTTCGACTACTTCGACCAGAGCGATGTGGAGGTGGCTGTTATCGAGACCGGTCTTGGCGGACGACTCGATGCTACAAATGTCATCACACCACTGCTTAGCGTAGTTACCAATATCGGTATGGAGCACACTGAGTTCTTGGGTGATACAATCGCAAAGATTGCATCCGAGAAGGCTGGTATCATCAAGAAGAGCATCCCCGTAGTTATAGGTCAGGCGAACGAGGCATATAACGCTGTGTTCGAGCAGACTGCATCTGCGCATAACTCTAAAGTTATCTACGCCGAGCAAGAGTTCGTATTGGGTGCTGTGGAGCACTTCGACAACCGCAACCAGCACTTCAGCATTGAGCGTACACGCGACAACCGCAACTTCGAGCTCGATATAGACCTCCTTGGCGACTACCAACGCCATAATATCGTCACTGCGTGCGCAGCTGCCGACTATCTTGCCGAGCAGACACCGCTCACAATCTCACGCCGTGCCTTCCGAGAGGGTCTTGCTAAGAGTGCCGAGAATACAGGTCTTATGGGTCGCTGGCAGGTACTTGCCGATGAGCCTTATACTGTGTGCGACACAGGTCATAATGCAGATGGCATCAGCTTCGTAGCATCGCAACTCGAGGCTCTTGAGACAGACCGTATCTTCGCCGTTATGGGCTTTGCTAAGGAGAAGGACCTCAACAAAATAATGGCATTGCTACCCAAGAAGATACACTATATATTCACCAAGGCATCTATCGACCGTGCCCGCAATATCGAGGATATCGTAGCTATAGCAGATAAGCTCGGTCTCGACTACGAGTGCCAGCCATCTGTAACAGCTGCTGTAACACGCGCCCGCTGCCTTGCACAGCCTACCGATACCATTTTTATCGGAGGTAGCAACTTCGTGGTAGCGGAGGTAGATGCAATTGTTGCCACTCTCACGGAGTAATTTCTTGTTATAAGGGGTCATTCTCGACCTCTCAATCATTGCCCCAAATGGTACACTCAGTATGTTCCATCTGGGGCAATCTCTTTATCAAGGCCAAGCCCACCCCCTTCTCGCAAGAAATTTTGTTGTGCGCTTGGAGACATTTGCGGTTTCTTTAACAAAGAGTGATTAGGACAATGTGACAAAATGATGGTTGCGGACAAATGTGACACCTGAATTCGTTTTGTCTTGTTGTCTTTTCCCGTCTTTATATCTTCAAAAATATACAAAACCGCTCAAAAAAACAATATTCACACAATAAACTGAAAGCGCGATGCGTTATTGGTATGAGTTTTGCGAGTAAAACAAACAGCTATGCGATAGTGGTTAATACCTCTTATCAATCTTTGCCACTGTCAAGTAGTTAGGTTTCTTCATTTATTTAAGTTTGGGTTAGTAGTTTTTATTTACAGAATTTGCTTCTGTAAAGAGGATAGGCGGCAGCTGTGAAGCTCCCGCCTATTTCTTTGTTTATTAGCAAGTTCTGTAAATAAAAACTATGACTGCTCCCGCGGTGTGGCAGAGTTGTCTGCGAGTCTTGTATGATAGTTTGGCGTGTTACTACGCAACATTTAGGCTGTGAAGCATCGTCGCTATTTGTGAGCAAGCTCCCACAGCACGATACCCCACAGCCTACGCCTTCGGCGTCACCAAACCATCATACCTCCTCTTGCTCTGCTCAAACCTTAAGAAGAGTTAGTAGTTTTGCCCTGCTATCCCAGAGGTTAGTACAACTATTGACTACTATTACAAAAGATTATAAAACTTGCTTCTGTAAAGAGGATAGGCGGCAGTCGTGAGCCGATGGCTCTGAGATATTTACATTCCACCCCAAACCCCTCCTTTGTCAAAGGAGGGGCTTTAGCAATGGAATTAAAGTTTTGTTTATTTGCCTATTTCTTTGTCTATTAGCAAGTTCTGTAATAAAAACTATGACTACTCCCACGGTGTGGCAGAGTTGTCTGCGTGGGGTGTTACGCTGCGCTCCACAAAAGAGTTTTATCCACGTCTCATACTATATCGTAACGTAAAACTTCCGTATGGAGAATAGGTGTATGTTTCGTAGTACATATCCAAATTGGATTTAACATGATAATATAACTTATCCCCAAAACCTGTATCGCACACATACACCTTTGTACCATTACTCATAGTGTGACTATATTCAGCATAATTAGTATAACTCATATTATATTCAACCTCAATATGATCATCATAGAAGTGAACTGCAGCTATTCGATCTCCCATTGCCCCCGCAACATATTGACCCTGTTCAGGGCAATACGCACTTGAACTTACAATGTAATTTATGGTATAATTTGGTTCATCTGCTTTTAACACATTACATAAACTAAAAATTGCAACTATCACCAATAAAAATTTTTTCATAATACAATCATTTAATTATTACTACCCGATAAAATATTTATAAATGATAATAATGGTTAGTTCCCCTTTATACCATCACCACCGCAATATTGACATTTGCCACTTCCTTTACAATTTGGGCATATTTCTGTTACAGTCCCTTTATATGGAACACTTATTCTAATAGTACCTCTTCCCTTACATCCGCGACATATACCTGTTTGATTGCAAGTATAACATGGGTATTCTCTTGTATTCTTATTTTCAGTATTTAAAGCATATACAGTAGCCAATGACAAAACTGCAACTACAAATAAAGATAATATTACTTTTACGTATTGTTTCATATTTTTAAAGTGCTAAATAATTGTTAATTACCAAATGATGTAAAAGTGTCCAATACAATGTACGCACAAAAAAAAGCGCGGGACTATTAGTTATATCCCACTTCGAGGTGTTTGGCGTAACCCAGGTAGATGAATAACTAAAAGCCCGCACCGAATAGTGCGAGCATTTCAACTATTATTCCCATCTACCTTTTTTAGTCGCCAAACTTCCGAAGTGATAGAATAAAGCTAAAACGCTTTTCCAAATATGTCTAAAATGTGCGTATTAACTATACGCTATGCTTCATAGGCAAAATTTATTTAAGTTTGTATTTGCAGTTTGCATATTGCAATGCTATCTATAAACACTGCGTATTTCGCAATGCTACTACAAATATAGAAAAGTATTTCCGAAAAACAAAAAAAATACACAAGAGTTATACATTAATGGTTTACAACCCTTGGGTAAGTAGTTTTTATTTACAGAACTTGCTTCTGTAAAGAGGATAGGCGGCAGTCGTATATTTAATTATCCGATACCAACTGCTCTAACTCGGCGCGGAATTTTGCCTCGACTTCAGCGCCACGACGGCGAGCCTCTTCACCTGCAGCGTGCATCAAAGCCTCCAGCTGCTCATCAGTAGGCTCCTCAACACCCGTAAGACGATATTTTCTCAATTCTTGCTCCGACATAATACTTATTATTTGATTTAGCAAAGTTAGCAATTATTGAACAATATACAAAAGTTGACTCTATTTTCTTGTTCAAACGAAAAACTTTGCTTAATTTTGTATTGTCGGGTGTCTGCTCTCGGCAGACATATTTATTGGTGAAAGTGTTTAGCTAACCTGATGAATTGGCTAACATCTCCACACTTTCTTTTTTATACTAACCCGTTGTAGGAGGTGAGGCGGAAACAAATAATTACTATTTATGAAAAAGTTATTTTTTTGTCTTTGCGCAATGTTTGTAGCATATAACCTGTATGCACAAGATATGAAGCCATTTTACTTGCAAAGTGGCAAATATTACAATATTGAGTCAGTGTATACAAGTGATGGTAATGCTTTATCTCCTAAAGATCACCCAGGCAATTGGCTTCATTACTACCAAAAAAACGCAGATGAACACATCCTTGAGATTATTTCATTTGGTGTAGATAAAGAAGAAGTAGTGTCTCAATATGTTATATTCGCGACAATACCCAAAGAATTTAGTGTTCTTTATTTTATAAGAGATGCTAAGGACTATAGTTTTGTTGATTGTTTTGAAATAGAAGAGAATTACATAGCCATAATGGGATTTTTTAATCATGAACAACGTGAAGAAAAGTATTTTGTACTTGGCAATTCTGGATTAGACCACAATGAGGTAAAAAAAATATACAGTTTCTAACTAAAAAATAAACGATATTGTGGATGTAATCTTTAATGAGTTATACATTATAGGTACTAATACATTGAGTTAGTAGTTTTTATTTTCAGAACTTGCTTCTGTAAAGAGGATAGGCGGCAGTCGTGAGCCGTAGGCTCGGAAATATTTATATTCCTCCCTAAACTCAAGACCTAATTTCTTGTTAGAAGTGGGCGCACACAACCGATATTAGCGGCACAACCCAATTTCTTGTCAGAAGTGGGCGCAGCTTTGATTAGGACCACGACCCAATTTCCTGTCAGAAGGGCGCGCACAACAGATATTACCTGCACAACCGAATTTCTTGTCAGAAGGGCGTCAGATTTGGCTCTGACACGAAAACTGGCGGATGGGACATACTAAGCGTATTTCCCATTCGCCAGTTTGACTGAAGAGTCGAAGATGACCCCTTATCACAAGAAATTAGTATGATTTTGCAAACAACACACGGAACTTCGAAGGCTTGCCAGAGAAGATACAAGTACCCTCCTCCTCTACTACGTCCATAGGGATGCAGCGGATGGTTGCCTTTGTTGCCTCCTTGATAGCCTGCTCGGTCTCTGGTGTACCATCCCAGTGTGCTGAGATAAAGCCACCCTTATTATCGAGAACATCCTTGAACTCCTCCCAGGTATCAACCTTGGTAATCATTGAGTTACGATAGTCGAGAGCCTTCTGGAAGATATTGCTCTGAATCTCATCGAGAAGAGCTACGATGCGATCGGTAAGACCCTCCTGAGATACGACCTCCTTAGTGAGGGTATCACGGCGTGCAAGCTCGATAGTGCCATTCTCAAGATCGCGAGGACCGAGTGCGAGGCGCACTGGCACACCCTTAAGCTCGTACTCGGCGAACTTAAAGCCTGAGCGTACATTGTCGCGAGCGTCAACCTTAACAGATACACCCTTCGCGCGAAGCTCCTTAGCCATATCCTCAAGGCGTGCAACAACCTGCTGGCGCTGCTCCTCACCCTTATAGATAGGCACCATAACAACCTGGATAGGGGCCAATTTTGGAGGAAGCACAAGACCGTTATTATCAGAGTGAGCCATAATAAGCGCACCCATAAGGCGTGTTGACACACCCCATGATGTAGCCCAGACATACTCCTGCTTACCCTCCTTAGAGGTGTACTGCACATCGAATGCCTTAGCGAAGTTCTGACCGAGGAAGTGCGAGGTACCGCTCTGCAAAGCCTTACCATCCTGCATCAAAGCCTCGATAGTAAGAGTATCTACAGCACCTGCAAAGCGCTCGTTAGGCGACTTGTGACCCACGATTACTGGCACACCCATCCACTCCTCAGCGAAGGTCTTGTAGACATTAATCATGCGCTCTGTCTCCTCGATAGCCTCCTCGGCTGTGGCGTGAGCGGTATGACCCTCCTGCCATAGGAACTCTGCGGTACGCAAGAAGAGGCGAGTACGCATCTCCCAACGAACAACATTTGCCCACTGGTTGCAGAGGATAGGTAGATCACGGTATGATGTAATCCAGTTCTTGTATGTATTCCAAATGATAGTCTCCGATGTAGGGCGCACGATAAGCTCCTCCTCGAGGCGTGCTGCTGGGTCTACAACGATACCCTTACCCTCCTCGTCGTTCTTAAGACGGTAGTGTGTAACAACAGCACACTCCTTAGCAAAACCATCTACGTGGCTCGCCTCACGCGAGAAGAATGACTTAGGGATAAATAGTGGGAAGTAGGCGTTCTCGTGACCTGTCTCCTTGAACATACCATCCAATACATCGCGCATCTTCTCCCAAATAGCGTAGCCGTATGGCTTGATAACCATACAACCGCGCACTGCTGAGTTCTCAGCAAGACCCGCCTTAAGGACCAAGTCGTTATAGCACTGCGAGTAATTCTCGTCACTCTTGGTCAAATCTTTAAGTTCAACTGCCATATTTTATATTTTTTTTGAATTATCGTAGATAATAGTGCGCAAAGGTACATAAAAAAACTGAAAAGTGAAAGGTTAAAACTGAAAAGTGTGGTGTCTGCAATATATATAAATTAGTAATGAGTAGAGAGTAATTAGTAATGGTTAAAAGGCGTTGCCTTTTTTGAGAAGGGCCTAAAGAGACGGAAGAGACGACAACGAGGTCGGGTATCACAGAAATCCCCCTGCTGTATCTGCCGTCTCTGTTGTCTCCCAATAATTAATCTTGCGCGAAGCGCACCATACTTTTCACCTTTCAGTTTTCAGTTTTCAGTTTAATAAACATCGTCACCCTGAGGAGGGGCAACCGAGACATTGAGGGTTGCAACCGCACTCTATGCCCCGACGTGAGGATCTACCGCTGTATAACTCGTTTACGGGTTGTAATGTTGCGTGTTGTGGGTATTAGTAAAGGTAACACAACAATGGTAGATTAATCCCTCTACGAGGGCTTTTCACCGCTCACGCTCGGCGTAGTCTGCAAGCAGCCTCTGCTCTCACTTAATCGCGGCGTTGTCCACAGAATTGCATAGAGAGTTTGTGCGTATCAGCACGGTTGTGCCGCAATTCTTTGCGATGACGAAAATATATGAGGCTGACTAAAAAGTCCGATAAGGACCATGCGTCAGCCTCTTTATTATTGTGTATCGTACTACACTCTAAATATTTTTCCGAGAATTTATGTAAGATTAAAAATTAGAACTATAGTTTGTTGAGACTATAATCATATTCAACAACTTCATATGGTTGGGTACCGACAACCTTTGAACGATATAAATTCTTTGAACCAATAGGACAATAAATGGTGAAATTACTATAATATGTCGGCTTTTCATACCCATTAGATTTAACTATAAAAACTTCTCCTGCTACGCTAGGAGGTGTGGTCGATTTAAAATAGGCTTCTTTTAAATCTGAGCAGCCATAAAAAGCACGTGAGCCCAATGACGTTACATTTTCTGGAATTACGATACTTGTAATATCTGTGTTCATAAATGCTCCACTCTGTATGACTGTCACACTAGAAGGTATAGTTATGCTAACTAATGACTTAGATGTCGATTTCCATATAAATGCGCTTGCTGGGATAGTCTTAACATCACCATCAAATATGATAACACCTTTGCTGCCATTATTTATATATTCGTGACTAATGATATTAGCACCCCAACCAGTAGTTGGTAAATCAGTGTATTTCACGTCACCCAAAGTTGTATAGTATATTATATTATTTATCGGTTCAGGCGTAGACTGTTCTAATTCAACTTTTACACTTGCCATCGGCTGAATAGTATTTCGCTCGATAACAAGCTCATTCTCTGTTGAAAGAGTCATTGGTTTGTAGCCATCACTTTCAATCTCTACTGTAAAACCATCCTCAAAGGCCTGTGGAGGAATCGAAATATAGAACGATGTTACCTCTACGCCAAGCGTTACGCCCTCGCCACAATCGAGGGTAACCTCGGTAAGGATAGTGTCATCGAAAACCAAATTACCGCCTGAATTATTATCATCCGAGCCGCCCATTTCTGATGCAAGGGTCGCCTCTGCTGTCTCGGTGTCTACGTATATAAGACCTGCTACCTGCTCATCGTTATTTCCGCGAAACTTGATGCTCTTAATAACTTCACCATCTCCAGTAAGTTGCAACTTCAACCAACCGCAAACACTCTTTAGTGAGAATTGAGTAAACTCACTACGTGATACCATCAAGTTCTCACCAACTCCATAACTACCTGCGGCATAGTGCTGTGTAGCAGGCAAAGTAGTCTCAATATTGCCAGTAGCTGTTGATATCACATAGTCTGTACTATATGGATATGCTAATACAACATAGTTCATAGTACTACTTGCTGTGCCAGCATCAACGCGATAAAGTTCTGCCACACGCTCGCCAGTCTCGCCACGATACTCCCACTTTTGATTGGCATCACTCTTATAGAAAACTGATACCAAGTCATTCTTAGTCCATACAGTCTTCTGCGCTTCGTTTAGCTGGATGCGGGTCTGGCCATCCTCAAACCCCACTTTAATGGTCTCTGGAGCATCGGTACTAATAGCCGACTGCTCCTCAATATGTTTTTGTGTACACGCTATAAAACCTAATAGCGCACACACTGCAAATAAAAGTTTTTTCATTGTTTATGTTGTTATGTAATTATTACCAACCCTGTTCTGGCTTCTCTTCGGGATCTTCCAAATTAGAAAGTGAAAAGCCCTGCTCCACCTCTACAGCCACGACCTCAAATTCGGGTGTGAGGTACTCCTCTTGTTTGTTGTGTCTCATAAGCATTTATGTTTTAAGTTAATAATAGCCTTAAAAACCGCACAACTCCTATACGTCGATTAGTAAATAAAAAAGAAAGTGTGGAGTTGATTTCGTCTATCAAAATGGAGGTTGTGGAAAGACCTAAACTGAAATAAACGATACGATGCCCCACACTTGGATAGTATGGGGTATATGCACAAGAAAGTACATAGCCTCACATAGCTATACAAGAAATGAGTGCTGTTCGCCATCCTTCAGTTTTGAAAACTTCCACATTTCCATTTTAGGATATCGAAAACACTTTCAATATGTCTGCTATTTATTTAATAGCACTACAAAATTAGAAATAATTTCCAAAACAAACAACACTCGGTGGGACATTGTTCAGAGATTATACAAAAATTCGCCTCCCGAACGAACGAAAGGCGAATTATCACATATTTAATAGAATAACTTTTACCTATTCTCAGCAACCCAGTTGGTAAGCTCCACAAAATCGGCAACCGAGAGTTGCTCTGCGCGCATAGTAAAGAAGCGATGCTCGTTGCCACCAAAGTTACCGAAGGCAGACTTTAGCGAGTTGCGTATCATCTTGCGGCGCTGACCAAACGATGCCTTAACGACCTTGATAAAGAGTTGCTCATCGCAGTCGAGCTTAGTGACTCCATTTCTCACAAGGCGGATAACAGCACTCTTAACCTTTGGAGGTGGGTTAAAGACCTTCTCACCAACGGTAAAGAGGTACTCTATATCGTACCACGCCTGAAGCAAGACACTTAGGATACCATACTCCTTAGAGCCTGGAGGCTCAGCAAGGCGCACAGCAACCTCCTTCTGAATCATACCAACGCACTCAGGAACGATATCCCTATTCTCCAACACCTTAAAGAATATCTGCGACGAGATATTATATGGGAAGTTACCTATAATCTTCAATCTATCACCGTACGTAGCACGGAGATCCATCTTAAGGAAGTCGCCCTCCGAGAGGCGTGGCGCAAACTCGGGATAGTGAGCGTGGAGATACTCCACAGACTCGCTATCAATCTCAGCACCATAGGTTACAACATCGTCGCGCTGGAGAAGGAATTGGGTCAATACACCCATACCGCATCCAACCTCCAAAACCTTATCAGGATTCTCAGGGGTACCACCCGACAGCGATGTTGCAATCTTACGCGCAATATTTAAATCGGTCAAGAAGTGCTGACCGAGTGCTTTTTTTGCTCTTACCTCTGCCATTAGTTCGCTACCTCCGATATAAACTTAATGCGCACAAGGCGAATCTCCTCCTCGCTATACTCCGAGCCAAGCTCCTCGTAGGCAGCCTCCAACGAGTCGGTCTCGGCATCCTCCTTAAAGTATAGGTAGATATCCTCAACCTTATCCTCCTCCATAATCTTATTCAGATAGTACTGAATATCGAGGCGCGTACCAGAGTTCACGATAGACTCAATCTCAGTAAGAAGCTCGTCCATATCGAGATTCTTTGCGTGTGCAATATCCTCGAAGTCCATCTTGCGATCGATAGACTGGATAATAAAAATCTTATTATTAGCCTTGTTTGCCACACCCTTAACCACAAGATCCTGAGGACGAATAATCTCCTTCTCTTCGACGTAGGTCTTGATAAGTTTGATAAACTCTGCACCAAACTTCTGAGCCTTACCAGCACCAACACCAGAGATTGTCTGAAGCTCCTCGATAGTGATAGGATACTGAATAGACATCTCCTCCAACGATGGATCCTGGAAGATGACGTATGGTGGCAAATTATTGTGCGCAGCAACGCTACGGCGCAAATCCTTAAGCATAGCGTACAACTCCTCGTCGGCAGCACCACCACCCTTCATAGGACCTGCAGCAGCCGTCTCATCCTCAGAGTCGTAGTCGTGGTCAAGAGTTATGGTTACCGATGTAGGCTTCTCGATAAAGGCACGACCCTTGTCGTTAACCGAAATAAGTCCATAGTTCTCAATATTCTTATCTATGAGACCCATAATCAATCCCTGACGAATCACAGCATTCCAAAAACGAGCATCCTTCTCCTCGCCAGCACCAAAGAACTCAGATTTATTGTGACCGTAGCTCTTAACCATAGCGGTAACCTTACCCATAAGGACGGTTACAAGGTGGTCGATCTTGAACTTATCGCCAATATCCTCCAACGCCTCGAGTGCAAGCACCATCTCACGCTTAGCCTCAACCTTTGGCTTAGGGTTACAACAGTTATCGCACGAACCACAGTTAGCCTCACCATAGGTCTCACCAAAGTAGTGCAACAACGAACGACGACGACACATAGAACTCTCAGCATACGACACAGTCTCCAGCAAAAGCAATTTACCAATCTCCTGCTCGGCAACTGGCTTACCCTGCATAAACTTCTCGAGCTTCTGAATATCCTTATAGCTATAATATGTCAAGCAGTGACCCTCGCCGCCATCACGACCAGCACGACCAGTCTCCTGGTAGTAGCCCTCCAACGACTTAGGGATATCGTAGTGGATAACATAGCGCACATCTGGCTTGTCGATACCCATACCGAAGGCGATGGTCGCCACGATAACATCTACCCTCTCGTGAAGGAAGGCATCCTGATTATCAGCACGCGTCTGAGCATCCATACCTGCGTGGTACGCCAACGCCTTAATACCATTCGCCACAAGCAACTCTGCCAAGTCCTCAACCTTCTTACGGCTGAGACAGTAGATAATACCACTCTTGCCATCGTGCTGCTTGATGAAGCGGATAATATCGTGGTCGATATTATTCTTTGGACGTAGTTCGTAGTATAGATTTGGTCGGTTGAACGACGAACGAAACACCGTAGCATCGGTCATACCGAGGTTCTTCTGAATATCCATCTGCACCTTAGGTGTTGCCGTTGCTGTAAGGGCAATAAGAGGTGCTGTACCTATATCATTTATAATCGGACGTATGCGACGGTACTCTGGACGAAAGTCGTGACCCCACTCCGAGATACAGTGTGCCTCGTCTATAGCATAGAACGAAATCTTTATTTTACGCAAGAAAGCGATATTATCCTCTTTGGTAAGCGACTCTGGGGCGAAGTATAGCAACTTAGTGCGTCCCTCGAGCACATCCTGCCTTACCTGAGCGATAGCCGTCTTGTTAAGCGACGAGTTGAGGAAGTGTGCAATACCCGACTCTGTAGAGAAGGTGCGCATCGCATCCACCTGATTCTTCATTAGGGCGATAAGTGGCGAGATAACAATTGCAACACCATCCATAATCAGCGCAGGAAGCTGGTAACACAATGATTTACCGCCACCTGTAGGCATCAATACAAATGTATCCTTGCCATCAAGAACGTTCTTAATAACCGCCTCCTGATTGCCTTTAAACGAAGAAAAACCGAAGTATTCGCGTAGCTTTTCGTGTAATATTCCTCCCTTTTCGGTATTCATAATTTCTGTTAGTGTCAAAAATTTACCCAAATATAATATATTTTTTTGTAAAATTGTAATAACTTTGCAAAAAACTTACAAAATTTTGTAATACCAAGATGCGACTTTATACAAGCGAGTTAATAAAATCCTATAAATCACGCACTGTCGTGAATCACGTCTCTATCGATGTTAATCAGGGCGAGATCGTAGGTCTGTTAGGTCCTAACGGTGCTGGTAAGACAACAACCTTCTACATGATTGTAGGTCTTATCAAACCTAACGAGGGACGCATATTCCTCGAAAACGACGAGGGCATTATTACAGATATCACCTCTCTACCTGTCTACCGACGCGCACAGATGGGTGTAGGCTACTTGGCACAGGAGGCTTCGGTATTCCGTCGCCTTACCGTGGAGGACAACATCCGCGCAGTATTGGAGATGACAAACTACTCTAAGGCATATCAGCGCGAGCGCTTGGAAAACCTTATCGAGGAGTTCCGCCTCCAGAAGGTGCGCAAGAGCTACGGTAACCAGCTCTCAGGAGGTGAGCGTCGTCGTACGGAGATTGCCCGTGCAATATCTATCAACCCATCGTTT
>JAZQYM010000039.1:0-13970 GCA_045633525.1 Alistipes sp.
CTTCCTCATTCCACATCACTGGATCGATATAGAGACGAATTATCGAATCGGTGTTAAGCATAATCATCGAGTCACAAACCATCTGCGAGTCGGTGCGATACATCTTAACCCTACGATATGCCTTAATCATCTTATATGTGCTATCCTCTGGGAATGGAGGGGTAACATTTAGGCTATCACGACCGAGGCTATCCAAGCGTGTAGTATCTGCACCCAACGAATCTACCAACATCGTATCACGCTGCTCGCGCACAAGACTATCTGTCGATACGCTATCCGTAGCAACACTATCTACAACATAGTCTGGTCCTGTATACTCCTTACCACGTCGTAGCGCTCGCGCCTTAGCCTTATCAATCTTTCGACGATAGCGCTCCTCAGCACGCTGCTTCACACGCTCCAAACGTGCCTTCTCCTCATCGGCAAGCTGGGCGCTACGAGCTCTACGCTTAGCAATGATAGAGTCGACCTCAATCTTTAGCAACGAGTCTCGAATCTGCTGTATAGAGTCCTGCTCGCGTCGCTTAATTGAGTCCAACGAATCGCGTACATGGCGCTTAGCTGTGCGGACAGAGTCACGCACACGACGGCGCTCCATCTTTGCACGATAGCGCTTCTGACGTGGTGTTAGCTCCTTGATGCTATCCTGAGCCAAGCTATCCACCGCTATAGAATCCAATCGAGCAGTATCCGTCACAAGTGAATCTGCCACCTCAGAGCTATACGACAATGAGTCCGCAGACATACTCTCGCTCTCTGCATTGTTCTCATCAGGGTTAGTCATCTCTCCACCACGTGGCATACTCTCACCATTTCGCATAGCACCCATGTCGCGCTGAGGTCCCTCACCAAAGCTTGTTGAGCGCATACGATCCTCACCCTCGCGCTTGCCCAAATCTTTGCCTGGTTGCTCGGCGTTATCCTTCGCAATAGTATCTACACCTGACATCAACTCGGATGCCACCTCATCAGCTACCTTATCATCAATAGGCTCAGACTCTGGCGCTCCAGTTGTCTCACCCTCCAAATTCTCCTTACCCTGCTCTCTACTCTGCTCACGCGAAGAGTTAACCGCGGTAGTATCTACCGCTGGAGGAGACACTGGAATGGTGTACAACCACAACGTATCGGCACACAAATAGATCGAGTCAGTCTCCTTTGGATCATAGTTAATCATCGAAGGACGACGTGTGAAGATTGCATTATCCAAATCATCCCACCACTCACCATAGTCGGCAAAGCCGAGAATCTTCTGCGTGGTATCATCCATCTGAATATTGTTACGTCCGATAATATGACCTGTAGTACGGTAATACTCGATAGTATCGCCCCACACCTCATGCTCATCCGAAAGCATGTAGGCATCACGAGTTAGGAAGTACAAATCATCTGCTTTGGTATAGTTACCAGCATTGGCAAAGAGATACTCCTCCTTGTCGTTCCAGATATTAGTATTCGTGAAGTACTGAGCATTCTCGGTCTGAGTGTTAAATATCACCGAATCACCCTTCATAAGATACTTCTCATCGCGCATCTCCACATTATTCACCGCGATAAGGTTGTGTGTCTTAGTGTTGTAATACCCCTTTTCTGCCTCCAAGTGGTTCTCACCCTTGTTCACATAGCAACCATTATAGAATATACCAATGTTCTGATCGGTATCGAATACACAGTCGTAGGTGTACATCACAGCATCGCCATCTACGACCTTTACAAGCTCGGAGTAGATTGTCGCGGTGCTATTAGCACGGTTATACTTCGCACGCTCACCGTAGGCGTATGTGTCGTTCTGATTAATCAAAACATTACCAAAGCACTCAAAACTCTGATTTGGGTAACGTATAGCACTATCGGCAAGTATCACTGTACCGTTGTGGTGCGCTGCGAAGTTACCCACAAGTATAAAGATAGTTGAGTCACCCTGCTCAATCAGGTAACTATCATCGGCAATCATATCGACCATACGACGCTCTGCACTCTTCTTTGGTGCAGTAAAGAGTGCGTCATAGTCTACAGCATAGTGATAGTTGCGACCACTCGCAGCGTAGAAGAGCGCTCCACACAGCAAGCAAACCACAACAATAGGAACTAATATCTTTCGGCGCATAAGCACGCAAGGTTGTTTATTTCTACTTTATCCACTCTTTAATCTCAAACTCGCCACTGCGGTACTCAGGGTCGATATAGACATACATCGACTCAATCTTATCCACAAGCCACTCACGATATACCCTCTCCTGCTTTTGGCTAAGTGCCATCTCCTCAAGACGGATATAGTCATCTTCCAAGGTCGCCGTATGCGATGGTATAATCTCCACAAGCTTGACAATCTTACTCATCTGGTTACCCATAAGGTCGGTAGTATGGAACGAATCCGACACCTCACCCACCTTTAGGCGCATCAAGGCAGCATAATCGTCCAACGACTTACCTCCCTGAGCACTGAAATCCTCCTTGAGGAAGCGTGTTGCTGTAAGACGAGCACCAGCATAGACACCCATACGAGCTAACACATCGCTATTCGACACGATACCGCCATTGTACTTCGACACAGCATCATCCGAGTGCTTTAGCGCAGCATCAGCAAAGCTAAGCGAATCCATACGCACAAGACGGGCTATACTATCCAACTCATGCGCTGGCTGTGCAAGCTCCTCGTATGTAAACGTTGGGCGTAGCAGAATGTGACGACAACGATATACATCTCCACGCTTCTCGATAAGCTCAATAATATGGAAACCAAACTCAGTCTCGACAATCTCCGAAATCTGTCCTGGCTTTAGCTTCTCCAAAGCCTCAGCAAATGGGCGCACAAAATAGGCTGATGGCATAGGCTCCATCTCACCACCATAGATAGCCGAGCCATCCAAAGAGTACATACGCGCCAACACCGAGAACTTAGTCTGACCAGTGATAATACGCTCACGCATATCGAGCAGACGCTCCTTGGTACGCTGCTGCGCCTCCTTTTGCGATGCTGGAAACTTTGTGATATGTGCATAGACATACTGCTCACCAATAACTGGAAGGCTATCCTTATCAGCACTCTTGTAGAAGCGCTCAACCTCGCCAGGAACAACAGTGACCTTACCCACAATCTGGCTACGCATAGCCTCAGCGTATGCCTGCTGCTCATAACGTGAACGCAACATCTCACGGTAGGTAAAGATTGGCATGTGCTCCTTAGCCTCGAGTTCAGCAATACCACCAGCCTCGGTGATAAGCTGCTGAAGATAGTTCTCGATACGTGTAGATATCTCAGATGAGTTGACCTCTACAGAGTCAATAAGGGCTTGGTTGTAGAGCAACTTTGTCTCAAGCATAGCCTCCAACGCCTCGTTCATAGGGTCACGGTCCGAGGTGTAACCCATCTGGCGACGCTGCGTCACCAAGGCATCAGCATACTCGGCAACCTCGGAGTACAACACCGAGGAGCCACCAACCACAGCCACAACCTTATCAAGCATTACCTGTCGACGCTGTTGCTGGGCAACACACTCCTCTACCACACATCCCAAGGCTACAAACGCAACTAAAGTGTATAAAAACTTTCTCATATTATTTTTTGTCTCAATTACTTCTTCTACATCTCATCGGGAATTACCTCCTCAACAATAACCTCCTCGAACTCCTCTACCACAGGCTTAACACACTGCTGCTGGAGAGGAACATAGCTCATCGACTTTAACAGAAGGCTATCTGCAACCGTCACTCTACCAGAGGCTATAGCATCCTGCTTAAGCTCCGACTCGTACTTACTAACAATATCAGCACGACGCTCGGCATACAACCTACGGCGTATATCCTCCTTCACACAATCCAAAGGAGCAACCTCTCCCTTACGAACCACATCAAGCAGAATAAAGTAGAAGTGCGCATCATCCGATGACATGTGCTGCACACCACTCTTACCAAGCAACGACGCGTATGACGACGAGCGCTCCGTAGGAAGGTTACTCAAAAAGTCTGAGTATGTAACCCACTGCGCTGTAAGGTCGGATAGTTGCAGATTATGCTTCTCGCATATAGCCCTCACCTCCTCGGTATCTCCTCGCTTGGCAATGCCATTCAACGCTGTGCTTAGGGTCGATGTATTACGGAAATTTTTAGAGGTCTTAACCACTACACCTCGCACCTTATCGTGGTCGAGTTTGAAGCATGCACTATTGGCACGATAGTATGCCGAGAGCTGCTTATCGGTAATCTCGAGGTCGATGGCGTTGTCGATGTAGTACTGGTCAAGCTGACGCATCATAAGCGACTGGCGGTAACCCTCCACCAAGCGCTCTATATCGGCTTGATTCGAAGATAACACCTCCTCGGCACGACACATCTTAAGCTGGTTAAGCACCCAGTTCTCGATATACATCTTGGCAAACGTAACACTATCTACGCTACTAAGCCCCACGGGCATAGCCTCCTTAATATCTGAGCCATATAAGATCTTGTTATCGACCTTGGCTACAACATCCTTATCAGCACCGTCGCCCATCTGAACATTAGAATTGCGACATGCTGTAACCGACAAAACGAGTGTCAGCGCAACTATTTGAATAAACTTCTGCATAATCAATCGGCAAAGATACATTTTTTCCCGGTAAAAACGTACTATAATCAAAGATTATTGCATAGCAATAGGGAAAAAAGTGAAAAGTGAACTTTGCGATTAAGGTGAGAGCAGAGCAAGTTTACTTGTTCTGCCGAGCCGTAGCAAAGTCGAGGCATTACGAAGTTTTGCCTCAAAGGTGAAAACTGAAAAGTAAGGTGCGCTTCGCGCAAGATTTATTATTGGGAGACAGCAGGGACAACAGAGACAACAGAGAAATTTATTATTATTCTGATGATACTCTGTTTCGCTGTGGTCTCTGTGGTCTCTGTGGTCTCTGTGGTCTCAAAAAAAACCTTACCAAGCGCGAGACCCAATTTCTTGTCAGAAGGGGTCAGATTTGGCCTCGATAAAGAGATTGCCCCAAATGGGACATACTAAGCGTATTTCCCATTTGGGGCAATGATTGAGAGGTCGCAGATGACCCCTTATCACAAGAAATTATGACCCCTTATCACAAGAAAAGGAGTCGGTCGGGACCTTCGTACTCTGGCAACGGCTTTGGAGTATAGTCAGCATAGCCGATAGAGATTACACACCAAACACGGTAATCGGCTGGTATTTCAGGTATTATGGACTTCACATAATCCTCGCTACGCTGGCTATTTGGGTCATCTTTGAGAGTGAGATAATCACCTACGTGCACCCAGCAGGTTGCAAGACCTTGCTCGACAAGGGCAAGCTGGAGAACAGTGGCCATAATAGAGGCATTTGTCTGCCACATAGGGCTTGCATTCTCATCGCCAAGCACCACGATAGCAGCACCAGCCTCCTCGAGAAGAGATGATCCCCAGTCGCGGAGACGGCCGAGGGCGTGCACCTTTTCAAGGTTTGTGACAGCCATTAGGCGTGTAGAGCGCGTATTCTTCGATGATGGGGCGAGCAGAGCCAACTCCATAGCCTCGCGAAGTTTCTCAACCTCAACGGGTTTACCTGTATAGCGTCGTGTGGAACGGCGCTTTTTTACTACCTCTTTAAATTCCATAAATGAGTCTTTTATCCTAAGCTACACAAAAATCATACAACACAACAACACACAGTTTAGAGCATCTCCTTTAGCTCTGCATTGGTATAGGCATCAGCGCCATAGCAGAGTTTGAGGTATGCCAAACCACCAAGATAGTCCTCCTCGGTAAATGAGTCAGTAGCCTCCTTAGCAACTACAACGTCGTAGCCGAGGCAATAGGCATCAGCAGATGTGTGGCGAACACACATGTGAGCATGGAGACCAGTCATAACAACGGTCTGAACACCAAGCTCCTTGAGTAGGATATCAAGGTCGGTCTGGAAGAAGCCACTATAGCGACGCTTAGGCACGATATAGTCCTTATCCGAAACCTTAAGCTCAGGGATAACCTCAGCACCAGGAGTACCAGCGATAGCGTGGTCACCCCAGATAATAAGCTCTCGGTCAATACCTGGACGGTGGGCATCGTTACAGAAGATCACTGGAACACCAGCCTCACGAGCATAGTCCAAAAGTTGAGCTGTTGCAGGCACAATAGCCTTAGCTCGCTCGCAAGTTAGAGCGCCATAAACAAAGTCGTTTAGCATATCAACGACCAAGATTGCAGGTTTGTTTAGTTTTTGCATAGTCGTATGTTTTTAAGTTATTGTTTGCAAAGCAATGCAAAATTAGCAAATATTTTACGAATTATCCAAATATTTAGCGAGTTATACGCAACATTTTACCCAAACGAGTAGCATTGTATCATATTTTTTATTACTTTTGAGAAACTTTTTGACCAAAAACAAATATGAAGGAGAGTATCACCGTAGCACTTATCTACGATTTCGACGGCACGCTTGCTCCAGGTAATATGCAGGAGTACGACTTTATCCCAGCCGTGGGCAAAAGCAATATGGAGTTCTGGCACGAGGCAAATACCTTGGCAGAGGAGCAGGATGCCGATCAGGTGCTAACATATATGGCGCGTATGCTTCAGGCAGCGCAGTCGAAGGGTCTATCGCTTAGGCGAGAGGCATTCCGCGAGTCGGGTCGCAACGTGCAGTTCTACAAGGGCGTAATCGAGTGGTTTAAGCGCATCAACGACTACGGCAAGAGGCACGGCATCAACATTTTGCACTATGTAAATTCATCAGGCTTGAAGGAGATTATCGAGGGTACGGCTATCGCCCACGAGTTTAAGAATATCTACGCCTGCTCGTTCCTATACAACGTTGACGGCATCGCCTACTGGCCAGCCGTGGCGGTAAACTACACCAATAAGACCCAGTTTATCTTTAAGATTAACAAGGGTGTGGAGTCGGTCTTCGACACCAAGGATGTCAACCGCTTTATGGAAGAGAACAAGCGCCCAGTGCCATTCTCGCGCATGATATACTTTGGCGACGGTACTACGGATATCCCTTGCATGAGACTCGTTAAGAACTTCGGAGGTCACTCTATCGCAGTTTACAACCCCGAGGAGGAGGGTCAGCGCACCATTCTCAATGACCTTATCCGCGACAACCGTGTAAACCACGTATGTCCTGCCGACTACTCCGAAGGCTCGGAGATAGATATCGTCGTAAAGACCATTATCGACAAGGTTGCTATGGACCACCGTTTATCGGAGTTGGAGGTGGCAAGACAATAGTAACACGTTAACTATAAACCACTTATATTATGAGACACCTACTTACATTCACCACCATTACCCTACTACTTTTGGCGGGTGGCTGCAAGCGCGATGAGGGCTCGAATACACCAAAGGATGACCCACGCGCAGTAGATTTAGGTCTCAGTGTTAAGTGGGCGATTTGCAATGTAGGCGCTGAGAATCCCGAGGATTTTGGGGACTACTTTGCATGGGGTGAGACTGCTCCAAAGAGCGAATATACCGAGGAGAACTGCTCAACATACCTTGTAAAAATAGAGGACTTCTCTGGCAATCCACAGTATGATGCTGCCGCAGCTAATTGGGGCAATGGCTGGAGAGTGCCTACAAGAATTGAGCAGAACGAGCTGTTTAACAAGTGTACTTGGGAGCGCATAACAGTAAATGGCGTTGTGGGTATGCAAGTGACTGGACCAAATGGCAAGTCTATCTTCCTACCCTCTGCGGGCTATAACGAGTTAGGACACCCTCAAACATCAGGCAGTTATGGCTACTACTGGAGCTCTACACCTGGAGAGGAGCACGGATACCTATCATACGGTCTGCTAATAAAGTATGATAAGGCAGAGCACTCATACCGAGATTGGCGCTATATGGGACTATCTGTACGCGCAGTAAAGGATAAAAAGATGTAATAGAAATATGAAGATTGTATTTGCAACAAATAATGCGCACAAGCTTTCGGAGGTGAAGGCGGTGCTTGGTGAGGGCTTTGAGCTTGTGACACTTAAGGAGGTAGGCATTGTAGAGGATATTCCTGAGACGGGAGAGACCCTCGATGAGAATGCCTCGATAAAGGCGCGCTATGTTTATGAGCGCACTGGTCTCGACTGCTTTGCCGACGATACGGGCTTAGAGGTGGAGGCTCTAAATGGTGCTCCAGGTGTGCGCTCGGCACGCTATGCTACCGATGGTCACGACTTTGCAGCCAACAACCGCAAGCTTCTTAGAGAATTGGAGGGGGTAACAAATCGTAGGGCGCGCTTCCGCACCGTTATTTCACTTATACGCTCAGGCAAGGAGATTCAAGTGGAGGGCATTGTAAATGGTCGCATCGCCACCGAGGAGTCTGGTTACGAGGGCTTTGGATACGACCCATTATTTATTCCAGATGGCAAGAGCGTCACCTTTGCCGAGATGACTGCCGAGGAGAAAAACAGCATTTCACATCGTGGTCGTGCTGTGGCTGAGTTGGTTAAGGTTTTAACAAAGTAGGTCTTTCGAGAAAAAACTCTTTAATAATAGAGGTTGCTACACGTTGAAGATTGGCGGTAGCGACCTCTTTTTTCATTGCTTCTACAATAGGCATACCCTCGGGTGTAGCAGCATACATAGCATCAAAATCGCTCTCTCGTAGCTCGTTGCACCACTGCACACCACCACCTACAGCGATACATGGCACTCCAGCACGCTTAGCGTGACGAAGCACTCCTGCGGGAGCTTTACCCATTACGGTTTGGCTGTCGATACGTCCCTCTCCAGTAACAACCAACGAGGCATCAGCGATAATAGTATCAAAATCTACAACACTGAGTACCAATTCTATACCCGATGTAGGCATAGCGTTGAGCTCTGCGCCAAAGGCAAAGCCTGCGCCACCCGCAGCACCCATACCAGCCTTGTTAGAGATATCCTCTCCGCGCCACTTGGCAATAACCGCGGCGTAGTGGTGCATAGCAGTATCGAGGCGCTTGAGCATAGCCTCGTTCGCTCCCTTCTGAGCACCGTAGATATATGTTGCTCCGCACTCACCGCAGAGAGGGTTATCCACATCTACGGCAACGCTAATTTCTATATGGTTGATGGGAGTGCTCTCAGGCGGAATTATACTATCAACCCGCTCGAGGATATCTATAGTCTCAGTTAGCACTAAGCCGTTAGCATCCAGAAACTTATAACCCAAGGCACAAAGAAATCCAGTACCACCATCATTGGTAGCGCTGCCACCAAGACCGACTACTATTTTGCGACAACCGCGCCTAACGGCATCGAGCATAAGTTCTCCAGTGCCGTAGGTAGTAGCATAGAGCGGATTGCGCTCCTCGGCGGTAAGGAGCGTGATACCACTTGCCGAGGAGATAGGGATAATAGCTGTCGTACCCCCGTGGATAATACCATAGCTCGTCTCTATCTTACGTCCAAGAGGGTCGAGGGCTATAGCAGTGACCATATCACCGCCAACACTCTCAACAATAGCCTCTGCCATACCCTCGCCGCCATCAGCGATAGATACCACTCGACACTCCACCGCTCGGTCCACACTTCGAACACCAGCGATAAATGCCTCGGCTGCCTCGGCAGAGGAGAGCGAGCCCTTAAACGAATCAAATGCTACAACTATTTTCTTCATTTCTTAAGCTATTACCACACAAAGGTATAAATTTTTGAGAAAATTTTGGTACATTTGCAAAACTTAACAACAAAACAATGAAGAGATTTTCAATATTAGTAACACTGATTATGACACTAATGAGTGCTTGTTCGGAGCAGAGTACGCGATATGAGGCGGGTGTAAGCCGAGACTTGGCGGAGTTGCGCAAAGCCTCGATTGAGGAGCTACGATATGGTATCGACATCGACCTTATAGAGAATATCGGCAAGGTCGACATATCGCTATTGCTGAAGCAAAAGGAGGATATCGTCGTAGACTTCCGCGCCACGGAGAATATTCTCGATGTTAAGCTCAACGGCAAGGCTGTGGAGCACGAGATATACAACGAGCATATCGTTATAGCAAGTAGTGCAGTAAAGACTGGAGAGAACACCGTGAGCATCGACTTCAAGGTTGATAACCAGTCGCTTAACCGCAACGAGGAGTTTCTATATACGCTCCTTGTACCAGACCGTGCACGAACACTCTTTCCTTGCTTCGACCAGCCAGATATGAAGGCGAGCTATACCCTATCGCTCACCATACCTGAGGAGTGGGAGGCGGTGTCGAACAGCATTGTAATAAGCGAGGAGCGTAATCCTGCAACGGCGACAAAGCGTGTTGAGTTTGCACCTACCGAGCCACTTAGCACCTATCTTTTCTCGTTTGTGGCGGGCAAACTCTCCAAGAGCACCTACGACGACGGCACACACACCTTCAATGCCTACTATCGCGAGACCGACCCTAAGCGTTTGGCACAATTAGAGACTATATTTGCTGAGGTTAAGAGCTCATTGGAGTGGCTCGAAGATTATACGGGTATTGCCTATCCATTTGCCAAGTATGATATCATCATATTGCCAGGCTTCCAGTATGGCGGTATGGAGCATACGGGAGCTACGCTCTACAACGATAGACAGATGTTCCTAAGCGAGAACCCTACCCTCGACGAGCGACTACGACGCACACAGCTTATAGCCCACGAGACGGCACACATGTGGTTTGGCGACTATGTTACGATGTGCTGGTTTGACGATGTATGGACAAAAGAGGTCTTTGCAAACTACTTCGCGGCGCGTATGGCAGAGCCTCTATACACCGACATCAACCACCGCCTAAACCGCCTTAAGACCTACACCAGATCGGCACTAAGTGAGGACCGTACCCTCGGCTCGACATCGGTACGTCAGGAGCTCGACAATATGCACAACGCGGGTCTTATATACGGCAAGATTATCTACAACAAAGCCCCTATCGTTATGGATAAGCTTGTGGAGCTTATGGGCGAGGAGGCGTTTCAGAACGGTATCCGCGACTATCTACACACCTACGCCTACGGCAATGCCACCTGGCCAGAGCTTATCGCCATACTCGACAAATATACCGAGGAGGACTTAGCTGCGTTTAGCGATGTATGGGTACACCAGAAGGGTATGCCACATATCGCCGTAAAGCTTGGTGCAGAGGAGGTTATCTTCACACAGAGCGACCCATACGACCGTGGTACGCTATGGACTCAGAGCTTTAGTTCGCGAGTAATATATGCCGACGGCAGCGAGGAGATCATCGATATTACGATGCGCGATGCAGAGCACCGAATTGCTAAGGCGGGCGATATCGTAGCCGTGCTCCCTAATAGCTGCGGTCGTGGCTACGGTCTCTTCATTCCCGATGCTGAGAGCCGCGAGTGGATAATGGCGAACTTTGCATCGTTGGAGGATGCGCTACTACGCGAGTCTTTGGTAATAACCCTCCACGAGTGCTACGAGCACGATATAATCTCGGCGGATGATTGGCTTAGCTTTGTTCTTCGCACCATTGCCACCGAGCCCAACTACCTTATCGCCTCAACCCTAAACGACTACCTCGGTGAGGTAATGATCGAGACAAGAAACTATGAGGCTGAGAACTACCTCTGGAGGGTGATTTGCAGACACGACAACGCATCACTCTGTCGCATACTCACGATGACCATTGCCCACGCAATGGTATCGAAGCAGAGCCTCGAGCGCATATACGCTCTATGGGAGAGTAGGTCAAACCCACATCTCGACGAGCAGGAGTACACCACCCTTAGCTACGAGCTTGCGCTACGCCTACCTACACGTGCTGAGCAGATACTCGCTACACAGCGCCAGCGTATATCGAATCCCGACCGTATCGCGCAGTTCGACTATATCTCTCGCGCCGTAACAGCCGATAAGGCTGAGTGCGATGCCCTCTTTGAGTGGTTGCTTATCGAGCCTCAGAATCGTCGCCCTGAGCCTTGGGCAGCGACAACATTGGGCTACCTATGCCACCATACCCGCCAGGCAGAGAGTTTCGACTACATATACAAGGGTCTCGAGGCGTTGAAGGAGATACAGCGCACGGGCGACATCTTCTTCCCAACCAACTGGCTAAAGGCACTGCTCGGAGGTCACCACAGCGACGAGGCAAAGCAAGAGGTAGAGCGCTTCCTTAAGGATAACCCAGACTACCCTCAACTGCTAAAGAATAAGATTCTACAAAACACACCTCGCTATATTCTCTGACGATAAAGTGAAAAGTGAAAGATGAATTTTTCATCTTTCACTTTTTTTAAATCTCGCGCGAAGCGCACCTTACTTTTCAGTTCTCAGTTTTCAGTTTTCACTTTGTTTTATTTTTCCCATTCAAACTTCTCAATATCAGCATCCGCCGCCTTCCACGATGGCTTACGACTGGCGTAGATGATGAATGGGATGCCTACGAATACCACTGCACCGATAATAAGCACCAAGAACCAAACCTTGTTGCTACCCACAGATATCTGCGATGGTGGGATAAAGCTAAGCACAAAGGCGAGCAACGAACCACAGAAGCCCAAGCCTCCGAGGAACCACATCAGACCATTACCCTTAGCACCAAGGCGGAATGGGCGCTCCATTTTTGGAAGTTTGTAGCGTAGTGTAATAGCCGCCGCAAACATCATCATATACATTATAAGGTAGAGCAATACGGTGAGCTGCGAAAGAATCTGATAAAAGCTCTGCACCGAAGGCATAACCACAAACAACAAGCCCAAGATAGTCACTATAACACCCTGCACAAGGAGAATATTGCGCTGTACGCCATCCTTATTGGTCTTCTGGAAGAATGGAGGCAAGTAGCCAGCACGACCCACCGTGAAGATACCCTTTGAAGGACCTGCGACCCAGGTGAGCACACCCGCCAAGACACCAAAGACAAGGGCTATGGCAATAACTGGACCCATCCACGATATATGCAAATATTTGAAGTAACTATCGAAGCCTATAAGCAGGGTCTGTGTAAGGCTTATATCCTTAGCTGGCACAACAATACCAAGGGCAAACGTACCGAGAATGAATATCACCACCGTAACCAACGAACCTATGATAATGGCGCGCGGATAGTTACGCTTAGGGTTATCGACCTCCATAACGTGAATACCCATCATCTCCATACCGGCATAAAAGAGGAATATACTACTTGCAAGCACCAAGTTATCGAAATTGGCGAGGTTCGGGAAGAAGCCCTCGTGCACATTTAGGTTATTGTGTCCACCCGAGAGCAGGTATATCGCAGCGAGTACGATAAGGATACCCGCAGGGATGATAGTACCTATGATACCACCCCACTTACTCACCTTACCTACCCAGCCAAGACCCCTCAACGAGATAAATGTCGCTATCCAATAGATGGCAAGCACTACAATAAGAGTAAAGAGACGGTTGGAGGCAAGAGTTGCATCTGTCGTTGGGTCGAGACCTATAAAGGCGATGCTCACAGCGCCAAAGGTTAGCACCGTAGGATACCATATCGTGGATTGTATCCACTGCAACCAGATAGCCAGGAAGCCAAACCTCGCACCAAAAGCCTCACCGACCCACCTAAACACACCTCCCTGCTTTCCCGAGAACATAGCTGCAAGCTCGGCAGCTACCATAGCCGTAGGGATAAGAAACACGATGGCAGCGAAGAGATAGTAGAATGCCGACTGAAGACCATATATAGCCTCAGTTGCAAGTCCACGCAGACTAACCACTGCCGTTACATTCATTATGGCAAGCGTCATCACGCTGAGCTTGAAGCCATTAGATTTGTTAACACTCTGCATAATAGAACAATTTGATTATATTCACCCTCCACCAAGCAATTAGTGTGCAAAAGTGTGAGGTGAAGAGTGAAAAGTGGACTTTGCGATTAAGGTGAGAGTAGGGACAACAGAGACAACAGAGACAACAATTTCCTTAAGGAGTTTAGAGAGTTTAAGGAGTTTAGGGAGTTTAGTGTTTCGCTGATGCCATCTCCCTAATTTCCCTAAATTCCTTAATTTCCCTAATCTCCCTAATAAAAAGTCACAGACTTTTAATATTACTAATTACTCACT
>JAZQYM010000040.1:0-11932 GCA_045633525.1 Alistipes sp.
AGAGACAGCAGGGACAACAGAGACAACAGGGACAACAGAGAGAATTTTTGATACTCTGTTTCGTTGTCGTCTCTTTTGTCTCTTTCGTCTCTTTCGTCCCTCCCCCAAAAAAGGCATAGCCTTTTAAACTGAGAACTGAAAAGTATGGTGCGCTTCGCGCAGGATTAATTATTTAGAGACAGCAGGGACAACAGAGACAACAGAGACAACAGAGAGAATTTTTGATACTCTGTTTCGTTGTCGTCTCTTTCGTCTCTCTCGTCTCTTTCGTCCCTCCCCCAAAAAAGGCAACGCCTTTTAACATTACTAATTACTAATTTCTAATTACTAATTGTAAAATATTTTGCCCAAAATGCAAAATATTTTACTTTCCCTCTTGACAAACGCCTTTTTGTGTTATATATTTGTACCGACAATTCAGTCATTGAATATCATTTCACTATTTTTATAACACTTAAAATTTTACAAACTATGTACACAAATGCTATGATTGAGGCGTTTAAGGAGGATAACACGCGCCTAATTGCATCGTTCGATGAGCCTGAGGCTCAAAGTTCAACCGTTGAAGCTAAGAGTGACCACACATCGCCCCTTAGCGAGGAGGAGTACTGGTGGTACAGAGACCATATCTGCCACGCTTCGGAGATGATTATGACCACGCCCACGGAGAGTCCCACACTCCTTGAACCTATACTTCCGCGACAGGGCGTAGTGGCGTTGGTAGGCTCCTCGGACTCTGGTAAAAGCTCGTTACTCAGAGGCTTAGCTATGGCGATAGTATCGGGTAAGGAGGAGTATATCGGCTTTAGGCTCAACACGCGCTACCGCCGTGCGATATATGTATCTACAGAGGATGACCAGCTCTCCGTTGGCTCGCTTATGCGCCGACAGACAGGCTCGCCCACAGGCTTGGAGGCTATGGAGTACGACGGTCTACACTTTATCTTCGATACGGATAACCTCTTGGCTACGTTGGAGTTAGGTCTTAAGAGCTATGTTCCCGATGTGGTTATTATAGATGCTTTTGCCGACCTTTACGGTGGTCCTATGAACGAGAATAACCGTGTGCGAGGTTTTATACAGGCATTTGCGCAGTTGGCGACCAAGTACGACACGCTCTTTATCTTCCTGCACCACACGGGCAAGCGCACCGAAATGTTGACCCCCTCGAAGCATAATGCCATAGGCTCGCAGGGTTTCGAGGCTAAGATGCGCCTTATGATGGAGCTACGTCCCGACCCTGTGCGCCACGACATCCGCCACTTGTGCATCGTGAAGGGTAACTATCTACCCTCTGAGTATAAGCACGATAGCTTTGAGCTGAGGTTCGACCAAAACCTAAACTACACCGCCACGGGCGAGCGCTTACCCTTTGCGATGCTTAAGGAGCGCAATGATGATCGAGATGAAAGAGCAGAACTTGCTCGAGCGATGCGTGAAGAGGGCAAGACTCTACAACAAATCGCAGATGAACTTGGATATAAGAGTGTGTCATCAGTACACTCTCTGTTAAACAAAGATTAATTTTTCTTTCTTTCGTTTTCCCTATAAAAAAGAAAAAATAATAATATATCAGTATGAATAATAGTTATAGATATCAGTTAGAGAGATACAGAGGGCGTAGTAGTCGATATACTTGCCCTCAGTGTGGAAGGAAATATACATTCACACGATATATAGATACTGAGAATAATAATATATATCTCAGTGAGAGAGTAGGTAAGTGTAACCGTCTTGATAAATGTGGTTACCACTATACCCCAAGACAATACTTCACTGATAACCCCCACAAGAGAGATGACTTTCTTGTAGTAGATGGGTCATTACGACCCTTCACTGATAATCCTTGTAAAAGGAGAGAAGATTTTCCTTTTTTTCTTTTTTATAGGGAAAACGAAAGAAAGAAAAATACTCCTCCACCTCGCCCTGCACCGCCCAAATGAAACTGAAAAGTTAAAAGTGAGAAGGTGTAAAGTGAACAGGGAGTTTAGTGAGTTTAGTGAGTTTAAGGAGTTTAGGGAGGAGTCAACCAAACAACACTAAATTCCCTAATTTCCTTAATCTCCCTAATAAAAAGTCGCAGACTTTTAACATTACTAATTACTAATTAGTGGTATGTACGCAAAAGAATTGAGCTGCCCAAATGGACAGCTCTACTCTTATCTGATTGGGTATAACCCAATGCGATACTAACGAATACCCGTAGGCGTTCGATTAGTTGTACTTGAATGTTGCCTCGTCTGATACGGTCAACTTCTTGCGACCCTTAGCGCGACGTGCAGCCAATACCTTACGGCCATTGGCAGTAGCCATTCTCTGACGGAAACCGTGCTTGTTGATTCTCTTGCGACGAGATGGCTGGTAAGTTCTTTTCATTGCCATAGTTGTATCTGTTTTTTATTGTTTTTGTTCCGTTTAACGCTTCTTTTGCGAGGTGCAAAGGTACAACGATTTTTTGTAATTGCAAACAATTCTGCAAAATTTTTTGCTTTTTACCCCTAATTACGCAATTTAGTCCTCAAAGAGGTTGAGTTCTCCGCGTTCCACCTTGCCGTAGAGGGCGGCAAGCTCGCCGATAGAGGGCGATATCACTGCCAAGGTATCTTCGATAGCCTTCTCGCCACTGCCCTTGATGCGATAGAGCATAGCGGCATAGAGCGCACGAAAGGCTAACTCCGTATCACTTATCTCGTTGTTGTCGAGGATAGTGCGTAGGCGTGGTAGCTCGGCAGCCATACGCGCATAAGTGGTGCGGTAGTGGTCGCCAGCAGGTAGCTTCATAAGCTGCAAGTGTAGGTTGTGGAGGTCCTGGATAAGGTGGAGCGTATGCTCGATATGACCCTTCTCCTCCTTGCCCTCCTTGCGCAAAAGCTCCACAATCTGCATATACCAGTTGAAGATATTCTCCTTCTGCTGCTCGTCAGCACCCTCAATCTTAGCTACCAACGTAGCATATATAGCCTCGGGGCTAAACTGCAAGGCACGCAAAAGGTCCTCAATCTGCCATATATATAATATGTACTCAGCGATATTCTCCTTACGCTTCTGTAGTGCAATCAACATAGGTTACAACCATTCTGATGAGTTAAACGTATCCTTTGGCGCATTAGGCACATTGCCAAAGTATGTGAAGCCAGTGAGCTTCTCAAGCTCTGTCACTGATATCATATCGCGAGCCTCAGGCTTGTGTCCCTTATCCTGCTCGTGACACATAACGAAGGCTGCGCACTGAAGCTCCGATGCAGAGCATTGTGCAACGCTCTTGCCCGAGTTACCCTTCTTGGTGCGAAGCAGAGCGTAGTAGAACATCGTTGGGCGCGATACATCCGAGCGACCACCGAAGCTAATCTTCGCTGGCTTGCCAGTGTTGCCATACTTGTCGGTATACTGGTCGAAGTAGCAACCGATAACTACATAGAGCGTATCGTTGCATACAAGACCGTCGATATGGTCCTCGAGGTTGTTCCAAGCACCACCACCAGTGTTGAAGGTGTCGCTATACTGAGGTGCGATATTCGAGTAGTAGAACACTTGCTTATTTGTTGCAGTAGATGATAGGCGCTCTGCCGAGCCGAGCATGTGACCCTTGTTGCATCCGCCACCTGTAGATTTGCTTGAGTACTGGATATTGCTTGGAATCTGAGGATCTTGAGCGTATGCATCTGTACGCGATGCGCCACTCTCGTACGAGCGGTGACGAGGTGCTGCTACCCATACAGGGCAGTGGTGTGTCGATGAGAAGCATACAGAGTAGTTACGCGCCTTACCATTGCGCTGAGCATTCTGCTCGTTACCTGCGCAGAGGTGGTGGGCGTAGTAGTATGTCGAGTTGTTGTCATCTCTGCCATCGCCGTTGCTATCAATCTCCAAAGGAAGCTCATACCACGCTGTACGATAGATCTCTCCATCGCCTGGTGTAGGTGTAGGCTCTGGATCAGGAGTAGGGTCTGGCTCTGGATCAGGCGTTGGATCTGGGTCTGGAGTTGGCTCTGGGTCTGGGGTCTGTGGAACATCAGGTGTTTTGAACTCCTTTATCTCGAAGAGCCAAGTCTCGCCCATAGCGCGCACAAAGGCGCGGCAGTCGTAGGCGGTGTTAGGCTTCAAATCCTCCAATGTGAGCTCAATAAGGCGACTTGTGCTAACTGGATATAGCTCGAAGTTGTCATTGCCCGATGGCGCAACCATAAAGCCCATCTGGTCGATAGCCGCATAGTCTGAGGCGTTGATCGTAGCTATTAATTTTGCCGAGGTCTCGCCGATGTTCTCCACCTCGATTGAATTTAGCGAGCAGGTGAATGTGCCCTGCTCGTCGTTGCACGATACAGCTGTAAATATAGCTGCTACGATACTTAGAATTAAGAATTTGTATTTCATTACTCTCTGTTTTTAGAATCTATCCAGATAGTCACAGGACCGTCGTTCGTGAGCTCAATCTTCATGTCTGCTCCAAATACTCCTGTGGCAACTTTTCTCTCCAATGCTCTCTCCACGCTCGCTACAAACTCCTCGTATAGAGGCTTTGATATAGCCTCTGGCGCAGCCTTTATCCACGAGGGGCGGTTACCCTTCTTGGTCATTGCGTGCAGGGTAAACTGGCTTACAATCATCACCTCGCCCGCAATATCCTGCACCGAGAGGTTCATCACGCCCGCCTCGTCGTCGAAGATGCGTAGCTGAACGAGCTTCTTGGTAAGCCACTCAATATCCTCCTTCGTCTCGTCGTTGCCGACGCCAACCAAGACTACCAAGCCTCGACCGATTTCGGAGTAGACCTTGCCATCAATACGGCATCGACCCTCCGTAACACGCTGAATTAGAAGTCGCATATTACTAATTACTAATTACTAATTGCTAATTATTCTTGCGCTTCCTCAAAGAACTTCCATAGGTTATCCTCCTTAGGTACTGGGGCGGTGATTGAGATAGGCTTGCCTCCCACGGGGTGCAAGAACTCCACACGGCGCGAGTGTAAGGAGATGCCACCATCCTTATTCGTGCGCTTTGCGCCATACTTCAAGTCTCCCTTGATAGGGCATCCTGTAACCGATAGCTGGGCGCGTATCTGGTGGTGGCGACCCGTCTTAAGGTCTACCTCCACAAGGGTGTAGTTTGTCGAAGCTCCAAGCACGCGGTAGTCCAAGATCGCCTCCTTGCCATCCTGCTTAGGACGCTGGTGGGCGTGTGAGCGGTTAGTCTTAGGGTTGCGCACAATCCAGTGGTGGAGCGTGCCCTCCTCGTCGTTAGGGCGATTCTCGGTAATAGCCCAGTAGGTCTTCTTAATCTTCTGGTCGCGAATCATCTCGTTGAGGCGTGCAAGAGCCTTTGAGCTCTTGGCAAAGACTACCGCACCACTTACAGGTCGGTCGATACGGTGTACCACACCGAGGAATACTGCACCAGGCTTGTGGTCGCGAATCTTTATCATCGCCTTAATCTGGTCCTCGAGGGCTTCGGTGCCATCAGGGTCACTCTGCACAAGGTCGCCAGCGTGCTTATTTACTACAAGGAGGTGGTTATCCTCGTATAGTATATCGTTTATAGTGAACATATTACAACTTAAATGTAAATGGTAACAAAAGCTCTGCTGAGTCTACTACGGTAGCCGTGCCTGCACCGGTCATAATCACACGAATAGGGCTCTTCTGACGGCGCTCAACATCCACAATCACCTGACGACACTGACCACAAGGGTAGCACTCGCGCTCCGAAGGGTCTGAGGCTATAGCAAGTGCCTCGATAGGGTCGTTAGCGTAGTTTGCCTCGACATAGAATAGCAACGAACGCTCAGCGCATAGACCTGCAGGGTATACCTCGCTCTCGAAGTTCGAGGCGTGGAGTGTCATACCACTCTTAAGTCTCACGGCAGCACCAACGTGGAAATTGGAGTAGGCAGCATTAGCATTTTTCGTAGCCTCCTCAGCCTCCTTAACAAGGGCGTAATCCTCGCTTCCAAGCTCCTCTATAGTGCTGTAACGACTGTACGATATTTCCAAAATCTGTTTCATAATCGAACTATTTGGTTTACAATCTGCAAAGATAGGAAAAAAAAGTGAAAGGTGAAAAGTCTCGCTAAATTCCCTAAACTAACTAAGGAAATTAAGGAAATTAGGGAATTTAGGGAAATTAGGGAGATAATATCAAGCGAAACACTAATCTCGCTAAATTCCTTAAACTCCCTAATGGAATTTAAGGAGTTTAGTAATACCAATCCCTAAACTCCCTAAACTCCCTAAATTCCCTAATCTCCCTATTAAATGTAGTAATATATGCCGTCGTAGTCGTCTATATCTACCGTTGTGCGGAGTAGTGTGCCGTCGGCATTGTAGTCGAGGTAGATATCTGTGAGATAGCCATTTACCACAGCTGTAGTCTCGATGATATATATCGTCTCTCCCTTACTGCGCTCCACGCGCTCCACGTCGTCAACAGGCGTGTTTGTGCCGTAGGCGGTCTCGAAGGCGGTTCGTACTGCCTGAGGGAGGTCGTTGTAGAGCATATCGTAGCTGGTCATTACCCAAGTGCCGCTCTTCTTATACCACGCCTCGCACTCGCCTGTGCCTGGAAGGTAGAAGTCCACCACAACATATCCGTGCTTGCGCTCCCACTCTACATCTACAGCTGTAGGGTACTGATCGTTAAAGGTGTTGCGCACCGACGATGGAGCGTCATACTTGTCGCAACCGCTACTTAGTGCTATGGTTGTGAGCAAGGTAAATAGAAATAGTAATCGTCTCATAGTTGTACTTTGAATTTATTAGTCGTCAACATCCACTATTTTGTAGTTTTTGTTGAACGTAAGCTCCAAGCCACCCTTCAATGTAACCTCTGTGTATGAGTGGTTACGCTTGATCTCGGTAATCTCGCGGTTTGGGTAGTTGGTCTTTACATACTCTGCAATGGTCTGTGGTACAAGGTGCTGTGGCACTACGCCGTTGCGTGTCTCCACCTCTTTCCACTCTCCCTTAGAGTTAAATTCAAGTTTTGTGCCAGAGAGAAAGGTGACGTTATAGTCCACCGAGATAACATCTCTGTCTAATATAACGTGTGAAATCTCCTCGTCGGCAAAATATGTGGCGATAAACTTCTGTGCCTCAGCTGGAAGCTCCTCGCGATTGATAGGTCTATCCTCCATAGAAGTCGTGAGCGATACTGCAAATAGAGCCGCTGTCGATGCTACAAGAGCAAATAGTGTCATAGTTATCTTTTTCATAATGTTTTTTAGTTAAATACAAGTTTATTTTCGCCTGCAAATATTGCGCAAATATTTTGAATATGCAAGAAATTGATTAAAAATATGATATTTTTCGTCTCGATATCGCTTACAGTGCGTTGTAGTGGCGGTAGTGGCGGTAGTGGCGGTAGTGGAGTGGTAGGGTGTAACAAAAAATCGGTGTGAAAGTGGGGTGACCGAAGAAAAAATGTTGTTTGTGATGCGGTACTTTGAAAAATTTTCATACCTTTGTATGACTATACTTATAAATAGTTTTGAAAATGGCAGATAATAAGTATAAGCTTTTGGAGATTAGATACGGGGATAGACGTTTGGAACGAGAGTTCCTTGAACTCCCCAAGCGACTCTATAAGGGTAATCCTAATTGGGTGTGCCCATTCGATAGCTCGATAATGGGAGTATTCGACCCAAAGAAGAATAAGCTCTTTGCGGAGGGTGAGGCTATACGCTGGGTTGCCTACAACGAGGCGGGCGAGTGTGTAGGTCGCATCGCTGCCTTCTACGATAAAACCCATGCCTACGGCTACGAGCAGCCTACGGGTGGTTGTGGCTTCTTCGAGGCTATCGATGATCAAGAGTTGGCAAACACGCTTTTCGATGCTGCGCGTGAGTGGCTCAAGAGCAAGGGTATGGAGGCGATGGATGGTCCTATCAACTTCGGCTCGCGTGATGCTTGGTGGGGGCTGCTTGTGGAGGGCTATGAGCATCAGCCACTCTTCGAGAACCCATACAACCCGCCATATTATAAAGAACTCTTTGAGAACTACGGTTTTAAAAACTATTTTAATCAGAATACCTATATCTGGAAGGTCTACGACGATGATGTCAACGAACTTGTATATGAGCGTGTAAATCGTCTTATGGCGACCCCAGGCTACCGTTTTGCTCCTATAGGCAACGAGAGCATACGCTCGGCGGTGGAGAAGTTCCGCGTTATCTACAATAAGGCGTGGGCGCAGTTTACTGGCGTGCAGCCAATGACCCAGGAGGAGGCGCGCGCAATGGCAGATATGATGGGTCCTATTGTGGATCGCAACCTAATCTACTTCGCCTACTTCAACGAGGAGCCTATTGGCTTCTTTATCATGGTGCCCGACCTTAACCGCCTTATCGGCAAGTACAATGGTAAGTTTGGTATCGTCAACAAGCTCCGTATGATGTGGGACTTGAAGGTGAGAAAGAGGTGCGACAGAGTCTTTGCCATAGTCTTCGGTATCACGCCAGAGTTTCAGGGCAAGGGCGTGGAGTCGGGTATTATGCGTGCCGTTTTGGAGAACTATATCCGCACCGACAAGAATGAGTATCGCACAATCGAGCTTGCCTGGATTGGTGACTTCAATCCTGTGATGAATCGTATGATTGAGCACTATGTGTGTGCTCGCAAACATAAGGTGCATACCACCTACCGCTACCTCTTTGATAGAGAGAAGGAGTTTACGCGCTGTCCGCGTGTAGGTCTAAAACCCCGCTCGGAGCGACAATAGAAACAACACTATAACTAAATAACTTTAAAACAAAGATGAAAACAACAGCATTTACAAAGTACCATATTGCAAATGGTGCAAAGATGGCAGAGTTCGCTGGCTACAATATGCCTATCGAGTTCTCAGGTATCAACGACGAGCATATCAACGTACGCGAGAAGTGTGGCGTATTCGATGTAAGCCACATGGGTGAGATCTGGGTTAAGGGTCCACGCGCTACAGAGTTCCTACAGCGTATCACCACAAACAACGTATGCGACCTCTACGACGGTAAGGTTCAGTACACTACAATGCCTAACGGTAAGGGTGGTATCGTTGATGATATCCTTGTTTACCGCATCAACGAGAATAAGTATATGCTCTGCGTAAACGCCGCAAACATTGATAAGGATTGGGCTCACATCTGCAAGCAGGGTGAGGAGTATGGTATGCGCGCAGGCGAGGAGCTTGAGAATAGCTCTGATAAGACAGCTCAGCTCGCTATCCAGGGTCCTTTGGCTATGAAGCTCGTGCAGAAGATGACCGAGGAGCAGGTCGAGGATATGGAGTACTACACATTCAAGATTTGCAAGGTTGCAGGTTGCGAGGTTATCCTCTCTACAACTGGTTACACAGGCTCAGGTGGTTGCGAGATCTATATGTACAACGAGGATGCAGATACTATCTGGGAGGCAATGTGGAAGGTAGGCGAGGAGTTCGGTCTTAAGAACATCGGCCTTGGCGCTCGCGATACTCTCCGTTTGGAGAAGGGCTTCTGCCTCTATGGTAACGATATCGATGACACTACATCACCTATCGAGGCAGGTCTTAACTGGCTTACAAAGTTCGTTGAGAACAAGCCATTTATCGACCGTGAGCTTATGGAGGATCAGAAGAAGAATGGCGTATCTCGCAAGTTGGTAGGCTTCAAGCTTATCGACCGCGGTGTACCTCGCCACGAGTACGCATTGGCTGACCTTGAGGGTAACCACATCGGTCACGTAACATCTGGTACAATGTCTCCATGCTTGAAGGTTGGTATCGGTATGGGTTATGTAAAGCCTGAGTTTGCAAAGGCTGGCACACAGATCGCTGTTGAGGTGCGTGGTCGTCTTTTGAAGGCTGAGGTGGTACGTTTGCCATTCGTATAATATAATTATAGGTAGACATTCGGTGCATTTTTTGGTGCGCCGAATGTTTTATTCCAAAAAAAGTGTAAAAAAACGGCAAAGAGAGATACAAATAAGATTATTTGTTATATCTTTGTAGAGCTATATGGCACTAAGTGCCTAAGACAAACAGAAAATTAGTTGTTAATTCATTTAATTATAACCTTTTAACTTAACTAAAACTATGGATGTAAAAGTTATCATGGCCAATTTGGAGGCCAAGCACCCAGGCGAGAGCGAGTACTTGCAGGCTGTTCAGGAGGTATTGGAGTCTATCGAGGAGGTATACAACCAGCACCCTGAGTACGAGAAGGCTAAGATCGTAGAGCGTATGGTTGAGCCAGATCGTATCTTCACTTTCCGTGTTACTTGGGTAGACGACAACGGTGAGGTACAGACTAACCTTGGTTACCGTGTACAGTTCAACTCAGCTATCGGTCCTTACAAGGGCGGTTTGCGTTTCCACCCAGCTGTTAACCCATCAATGTTGAAGTTCCTCGGTTTCGAGCAGACTTTCAAGAACGCTCTTACTACACTCCCTATGGGTGGTGCTAAGGGTGGTGCAGATTTCAACCCAGTTGGCAAGTCTGACGGTGAGATCATGCGTTTCTGCCAGGCATTCATGCAGGAGTTGTGGAACAATATCGGCGTAGATACTGACGTTCCTGCTGGTGACGTAGGTGTTGGTGGCCGTGAGATCGGTTTCCTTAACGGTATGTACCAGAAGCTTGCTCGCAAGTACCACACTGGTGTATTAACTGGTAAGGGTATGACTTGGGGCGGTTCAATCCTTCGTCCTGAGGCTACTGGTTACGGTGCTTTGTATTTCGTTGAGTATATGTTGGCTAAGGCTGGCAAGGATATCAAGGGTAAGACTGTTGCAGTTTCAGGTTTCGGTAACGTAGCTTGGGGTGCATCACAGAAGGCTGTTGAGCTTGGTGCTAAGGTTGTTGCAATCTCTGGTCCAGACGGCGTTTGCGAGATCCCTGGTGGTATCACTAACGAGATGATCGACTATATGCTTGTAATGCGTTCTTCAAACCGTAACAAGGTTGAGGATATGGCTACTAAGTTCCCTGAGGCTTGTAAGTTCACTGCTGGTAAGAAGGCTTGGTCTGTAAAGTGTGACATCGCTCTTCCATGTGCATTCCAGAACGAGTTGAACGAGGCTGATGCTAAGGAGCTTTTGGCTAACGGTTCATGGTGCTGCGCTGAGGTTTCTAACATGGGTTGTACTCCAGAGGCTATCAAGGCATTCCAGGATGCAGGTATTCTCTTCGCTCCAGGTAAGGCAGTTAACGCTGGTGGTGTAGCAACTTCAGGTCTTGAGATGACTCAGAACTGTATGCACATCTCTTGGGCAGGTGAGGAGGTTGATGATAAGCTCCACTTCATCATGAAGTCTATCCACGAGGCTTGCGTTCAGTTTGGTACACAGGCTGACGGTACTGTTAACTACGTTAAGGGTGCTAACATCGCAGGCTTTATGAAGGTGGCACAGGCTATGCTTGAGCAGGGTATCATCTAATAATTTCTTGTGATAAGGGGCATATCTTTGTCCCATCCCAAAAGTAAGACCCCACGGGCTGTACTTCGGTACTATCCCGTGGGGATCTTCTTTTGCGATAGAACAAATCTAACCCCTTCTGACAAGAAATTGTCGTACTATCCCGTGGAATTTCTTTTTGCGATATACAACTACTACACCACTCTAACAAGAAATTGTCATGTACTTTGGCAGTCGCATTAGAGTGGTTTTTTATGAGGTCATATCTGTTCTTATATAGTTTTGTCGCAATATTCTATTCATTAGAACTTATCTAACCCCTTAAGAATACATCAAAACTTATACCCACACTGCCCCAAATAATCGATCTCTATAAATAAATATTTCTCCTTGCAAATCTTGTAACTATCTAATTATTAGCGGTGTTCAAAAATTGTTAGGGGGGGGGGTAAATTGTTTAATTTAAAATTTGTTTTTATTAAAATAAATCTCTAACTTTGCAATAGTCGATATTGATAAGTCTAATCATATAATTCTACGGCTATGAAAAAATATTTCTTCA